>JBBRVT010000005.1:0-27057 GCA_038246615.1 Burkholderiales bacterium | reverse complement strand
GCATCGTCACCATCTTCAGCGCGGCCAGGTGGTTGCCCAGGTCGGTGGCGCCGGTGGCGTCTTCGACGACAACGCATTCGAAGCCGCGGTCATTGGCCTCGCGCATGGTGGTGTGCACGCACACGTCTGTCGTGATGCCGGTGAGCACCAGGTTGCGGATGCCGCGGGTGTGCAGGATCAGTTCCAGATCGGTCGCGCAGAAGCTGCCCTTGCCGGGCTTGTCGATCACCACCTCGCCGGGCAGCGGCGCCAGCTCGGGGATGATCTGCCAGCCCGGTTCACCCCGCACCAGGATGCGGCCGCAGGGGCCGACGTCACCGATGCCGCGCCCCGCTTCACCGATGCGCTGCGAGCGCCAGCGCTTGTTGGCCGGCAGGTCGGACAGGTCCGGCCGGTGGCCTTCGCGGGTGTGGATCACCGGCGCGCCCTTGGCGCGGAAGGCGGCCAGCAGGCGGCTGATCGGCCCGATCGGCGCACGCGTCATCGACAGGTCGTAGCCCATCTTGTCGACATAGCCGCCCACGCCGCAGAAGTCGGTCTGCATGTCGATGACCACCAGCGCGGTGTTGTCGGCACGCAGCGCGCCGTCGAACGGCCAGGGGTAGGGCGTGGACGTGATGTGGGGCATGTCAGTTCCGCACGGCCGTTCCGAAGGAACTGACCTCCCCCTCGGGGGGAAACAACCGCGGCGAGTCAGCGGGCTGTTTCATTTCGCGCACTCCACCGGGTTGGGCTCTTCGCCGCGGTAGGCTCGCGTGGGTGGCGCAAAGCCGCAGGGCGTGCCGTCGCGCACAGTGATGCTCGCGTCCCAGGGCAGCTTGTAGCGGCCGGCCACCATGTCCTGCATGAAGGTGTAGGGGCAGTCCTGCGCGCCGCCCTGCACCGCCACGTAACCGCGGTGGTACAGCTGGTAGGGGTTGTTCTCCACGCCCCACACAGCCCGCGCCTCGCGCACCAGGTCGGGCCGCAGTTCGGCGGTGATGATCTCGTCGACCCGGCCGCCGCCTTCGGTCAGCACCGTGCCGTCGAAGTTGCAGACCATGCCCTCGCCCATGCTGTCGAAGCTGCCGTCGCTGCCGCACAGGCAGACGCTGGCGGTGATGGCCAGGTTCTGGAAGGCATTCGCCTGGTTGGTGATCTTCCAGGCATGGCGGATCGGCGCGGTGTAGCCCGCTGTGCGCAGGATGATCTCGGCACCCTTGTAGGCGGCTTCGCGCGCCATCTCGGGGAACATGCCGTCGTGGCAGATGATCAGCGACAGCTTGCTGCCGTTGGGGCCGTCGCACACCGGCACGCCCATGTTGCCGGGCTCCCAGGGCTCCACCGGCACCCAGGGGTGCAGCTTGCGGTAGTACAGCTTCACCTGGCCCTGGTCGTCGATGATGATGCCGGTGTTGTACGGGTTGCCGTGTGGGTGGTATTCCATGATGGAAAAGCAGCCCCAGATGCGGTGCTGCACGCAGGCGGCCTGGAACATCGCCACCTCGGGGCCGTCCATGCGGCACATCAATTCGGGGTCGGTGCGCATCGACAGGCCGTGCAGCGCGTATTCGGGGAACACCACCAGGTCCATCGTGCCCTGGTTGCGCCGCGCCTTGCCGACCATCCAGGCGATGCGCTCGGCCTGCGCGCGCAGCTGTGCCGGTGTCTCCACCAGTGGCAGCTGCAGCTGCACCAGGCCCACCACCACGCCATGTGGCGACTTGTTCAATCCACCCAGTCCGGTCATCGTCGTCTCTCTCTCTCTCTCGATCAGTGGCTCACGCCGAGTTCTGCGGGGGCGCCCTGCAGGCTGCGCCGTGGCGAGCAGGCCCACACCAGGATGGCCAGCGTCAGCACGTAGGGCACGGCGTTGAACAGGTGGTAGTAGCCGGTCACGCCCACCGACTGCAGGGCAGGCCCCAGCGCCCCGGCACCGCCGAACAGCAGGGCCGCCCACAGGCAGCGCACCGGGTGCCAGCGCGCGAAGATCACCAGCGCCACGGCAATCAGGCCCTGGCCGCTGGACAGCGCCTCGTTCCAGCTGCCCGGAAAGTACAGCGACAGCGACGCCCCGCCCAGCCCGGCGATGAAGCCACCCGCCGTGGTGGCCGCCACCCGCACGCCATTGACCGATGTGCCCTGCGCCCGTGCCGCGTCGGCTGAATCACCCACCATGCGCACCGTCAGCCCCCAGCCGGTGTTCTTCAGCGCCCAGGCCAGCGCCAGCGCCAGTGCCACGCCGATGGGGAACAGTGCGTTGATCGCCAGTGCCGAGCCCACCGCGCCCTGCGGCTCGGCACCCAGCCAGGCGCCCAGCGGGATGGCCGGGATCTGCGCGGCCTGCGGCTGGATCAGCGGCTTGCCCAGGTAGAAGGCCAGCCCGCCGCCCAGCAGCATGATGGCGATGCCGGCAGCGATGTCGTTCACCCGCGGCAGGCTGCTCACCAGGCCGTGCAGCAAGGCGATCAGCGCGCCGCTGCAGCCGGCAGCCAGCACCCCCAGCCACCACTGGCCGCTGAGGTAGCTGGCGCCGAAGCCGGCCATGGCAGAGAACACCAACACGCCCTCCAGCCCCAGGTTGATGCGGCCGGCCTTTTCGGTGATGCACTCGCCCAGGCTGACGAAGAGGAAGGGCGTGCCGACCCGGATGGCGCCGCCCAGCACCGCCACCAGCACGTCGAGCCAGGGCATGCCGGTCATGTCGGCGCTCCGGCAACGGCCGGCATCGGCTGGCGCAGCACGAACAACTGCCCCAGCCGGCCGCGCAGGGCCTCGCTGGCCAGGATGAAGACGAAGCAGAAGCCCATCAGCACCTGCACGCTGGCGTCGGGCAGGCCCATGCGCCGCTGCAGCAGGCTGCCCGCCGCCAGGAAGCCGCCGAACAGGATGGCCACCGGCACGATGGCCAGCGGCTGGTGCCGCGCGACGAAGCTGACCAGAATGCCGGTGTAGCCCAGGCCGACGATCAGCGACGCATTGGCCGACGTGTGCACCGCCGCCACCTCGATGCCGCCGGCCAGGCCGGCGCAGGCCCCGCCCAGCGCGCAGGCGGTGATGATCAGCCGGCCAGCCGGCAGGCCGACGAGTTGCGCCGCACGCGGGTTGCCGCCCACCACCCGGGTGGCAAAGCCGTGGGTGGTGGCCAGCAGCCACAGCCCGGCGACGATGCACAGCAGCACGCCCCACACCAGGCCCCAGTGCACGTCCCAGGTGCCCATGGTGCCGATGCGCAGGCTTTCTTCCAGCGGCAGGGTGGACGGCTTGTTCAGGCTGGCCGGGTCGCGCAGCGGGCCTTCGACGATGTGCTTGAACAACGCGATCGCGATGTAGCCCAGCAGCAGGCTGCTGATGGTCTCGTTGACACCGCGCCACTGCCGCAGCCAGCCGGCCAGCGCGATCCAGGCCGCGCCGGCGGCGGCGGCGGCCAGCAGCAGCAGCAGCGTGCCGGCGGCACCGGTGGGCAGCGGCATCGCATAGGGCAAGGCGGCGCAGGCCAGGCCGCCCAGCACCAGCGCGCCCTCGCCGCCGATCACCGTGAGTCCGGCGCGTGCCGGCAGGGCCACACACAGGGCAGTGAGCATCAGCGGCGCAGCGCGCTGCAGCGTGTTCTGCAGCGAGAAGGCGTCGCCGAAGGCGCCGATGAACAGCAGGCTCCAGGCCTGCACCGGGTCATGCCCGTCGAACCAGATGAACAGCCCGAACAGGCCCAGGCCGCCGGCCAGGGCCAGCACCGGCAGGGCCAGGGATTCCAGCGTGGAGTGTTTCATCGGCAGCCTTCGCGGGTGGGGGGGGTGGACAGCACCAGACCGCAGTGCCGGGCCGAGGGGCCCGGCACCGTGCTCAGGCCTTGCCGATCACCCCCTCCACGAGGTAGTTCATGCCTTCGAGATCGAGGTCGGTCTGCTTGAAGGACTTGCCCTTGGGCACCACCACCTTGCCGGTGTTGTCCTTCAATTCGCCGGCAAAGATGTCGAAGGTGCCGGCCAGCATCCTGGCGCGGATGTCCTCGGCGTTCTTGCGCGCGCCCTCGGACACCATCGTGCCGTAGGCCGAGCTCTTGACGAAGCCGTCCTTCAGCCCGCCACGCACGAAGTTCGGGTGCGGCTTGCCGGTGCGCGCGGCATCGACGATGCGGGTGTAGGCGGTCAGCCAGTTCCACTCTGCCCCAGTCAGATAGGCGTTAGGCGCCAGCTTGGCCTGGCTGGCGTGGTAGCCGCAGACCATCTTGCCGCGTTTGGCTGCTGTCTCCACGATCACCTTGGGGCTGTCCACATGCATGGTGAACACGTCCACGCCCTGGTCCGACAGGCTGCTGGTGGCCTCGGCTTCCTTCACCGGCATGCTCCAGTCGCCGGTGAAGATGGCGTTGGTGGTGATCTTCGGGTCGACCGAGCGCGCGCCCATGGTGAAGGCGTTGATGTTGCGCAGCACCTGCGGGATCGGCTTGGCCGCCACGAAGCCCAGCTTCTTGCTCTTGCTCATGTGGCCGGCGATGACGCCGTTGAGGTACTGGGCCTCGTCGATGTAGCCGAAGAAGCTGCCGGTGTTCTTCGGGTGCTTGCCCTCGGTCCACATGCCGCCGCAGTGGGCAAAGCGCACCTTGTCGTTCTTGGCCGCGATCGCCAGCATGTGCGGGTCGAAGTAGCCGAAGCTGGTGGGGAACAGCAGCGCGGCGCCGTCCTGGCTGACCATGCCCTGCATGCTCTTCTGCACCGCCTGGGTCTCGGGCACGTTCTCTTCCTCGACCACCTTGACGCCGGCCAGCTTCTTCAGCTGCGCGGCGGCCTCGGCATGCGCCTGGTTGTAGCCGAAGTCGTCACGCGGGCCGACATAGATGATGCCGACGGTGATGGGCGACTGCGCCCAGGCCTGGCGCAGCGCACCGGGCAGGGCCAGCGACGCGCCGGCCAGGGCGCCACCCGCCAGCAGGCGGCGGCGCAGCAGATCGGCATGCAGGTTCTTGGGGTCTTGGCTCATGGGGTCACTCCTTGTTGAATTCAGTGGGTCGTGGTGAAAGTGGACGCGCTGCAGTTCGGTGCAGGCGCTCAGGCCGGGAGATCCATCAGCGACACATGGGCCGCCACCACCTGCCAGCCGGCCGGCATGCGCACCCAGGTCTGGCTCTGGCGGCCCAGCCTGGTGCTGCCGCTGCGGCGGAAGGTGGTCATCGCGGTGGCCATGTCGTGGCCGAAGGTGGTGATGACGGTGTCGTGCAACTGCCGGGCCAGGCCAACGGCCGGCCGCGCGGCGCGGAAGGCGCGGATGGCGTCGATGCCGTGCAGGTTCTCGCCCACGCCGTAGCGCACGGTGTGCGCGCTGGGCCAGAACAGCGCGTCGAGCTCGTCGATCAGGTTGTGGACCAGCGCATGCTCGTAGCGGGCGAACACCGCGCTCACTTCGGCATGCACCTCGGGCAAATCGATGTCGGTGCTGGTCATGTCAGTTCTGCAGGTTGGCCACCGGCGCGCTGCACACACCCTGGGCTTCCAGTGCGGCGGCCACGCGCAGGCAGAGGTCTTCGCGCCAGGGCGCGGCAATGAGTTGCACGCCGATGGGCAGGTGCGGCGCCGCCGGGTTGCAGCCCCACAGCGGCACGGTGACCACCGGCAGCCCGATGCAGCTGATCGGCTGGGTCAGCAGGCCCATGCTGGCGCGTGCCGGCAGGCGCTGGCCAGCGAGATCCAGCCATTCGGTGCCGATGGCCGGCGCGGTGCAGGGCGTGGCCGGTGCGATCAGCACGTCCACCGTCTGCAAGGCCTTGGCCACACGCCGCGCAAACCAGTGCCGCACCCGCTGCGCCTGCACCACCCATGCAGCAGGGACCAGCGCATTGGCCAGGAAGCGGTCCCGCGTGTGGATGTCGAAGTCCTGCGCGCGGCGGCGCAGGTCGGGCAGGTGCAGGGCACCGCCTTCCGCGCAGGTGATCAGGAAGGCGGCGGCGCGGGCGCGCTGCACCTCGGGCAGTTCGACCAGGCGGCTGGTGCCCAGCGCCTCGGCCACGCGGTCGACTGCGGCCAGTGCCTCGGCTGCGGCCATCTCGCGGAACCAGCCGCCCAGCACCGCCACCCGCAGGCCGCCTGTGCCGCCGTCCAGCCCGTCGGTGGTGGGCTCGATGCTGCGCTGGGCGCAGGCAGGGTCGTCGTCGTCGGGGCCCTGCATCAGGTCGTAGCACAGCGCCAGGTCGGCCACGCTGCGGGCGAACGGGCCCAGGTGGTCGAGGCTGGCCACGAATGGGTAGCTGCCGGTGCGCGGCAGGCGGCCGTAGGTGGGCTTCAGGCCGTAGGTGCCGCACAGCGACGACGGCACGCGGATGCTGCCGTTGGTGTCCGAGCCCAGCGTCAGCGGCACCTGGCCGGCGGCCACTGCTGCGGCCGACCCGCCCGACGAGCCGCCGCTGATGCGTGCCAGGTCGTGCGGGTTGTGGCAGGCGCCGGCGTGGCTGTTCTCGGTGGTGAAGCCGTAGGCGTATTCGTCCATGTTCAGCGCGCCCACCAGCACCGCGCCCTCGGCCTCCAGCCGGCGCAGCAGCACTGCATCGCGCCGCGCCGGTGCAGCGGTGGCCTCGATCTTCGAGCCCGCCAGCGTGGCGATGCCGGCGATGTCGAACAGGTTCTTCACCGCGAACGGCACGCCGGCCAGGCGCATGCGGGCGCGGCGCGGGCTCTGGTCGACCAGGTCGGCACGCTTGAGCGCACGCTCGGCCAGCACGGCGGTGAAGGCGTTGATGCGGCCGTCGGTGGCGGCGATGGTATCCAGGCTGGCCTGCACTGCGGCGCGGGCCGTCAAGGAGCCGGCGCGCACTGCGGCTGCGGTGGTGGTTGCCTCGGCGGCGAAGCTCATGGCGCGCCCTCGCCCAGGTCGGGGCTGACCGGCCGGAACACCTGGCCCGATTCATCGGCCGGCGTCAGCGGCAGGCCGTCGAGCAGCGCCGCCATGTCGGCGGCCAGCGTGAAGAAGCGGGTGACGCCGGGGCGTTGCTCGGCGGTGATCTTCAGGCCCAGCGTGGCCGCTGCGGCGTCGATGTAGGCGGTGTGGTCCATGGCGTGCTCCATGCCGCTCAGGCCGCGGACAGTTCGCGGTGGCCGGGCTGCAGCTGGAACCAGGACTGGCAGCCCTGCACGTCCTTCTGCATCGCCACGCCGATCGTGGGCTGCATGACCGGGATGCGCGGCACTTCGGCGCAGGCCAGCTGGACCATGCCCCGCAACGTGCTGGTGGAGATCGGCGTGGGCTCGGCCAATTCGGGCGCGAGCTTGTCGCGGGCATCGGCCACGCGGCGGTCGGGCAGCTTCTTCTTGCCGCAGGCCATCAACCGGCTGTGGCGGGCCCGGCGCACGCCCCAGCCGGGGCGGCTGGCAGCCACGGTGTGGATGTCCAGCGAATCGGCTTCGAATTCATTGGCCACCACCAGCACGTCCTGGGGTCGGGCCTGCGCGGCCGCGCCCAGCGGCGGGGCGCCCGCCTGTAAGCCAGCTTGTGGTCCCGCCTGTGGGCCCGCTGGTGGGCCAGCCAGCGAGCCGGCGGCGGAGCGGGAGAGGGGTTGACGTCGTTGCATGGCAGGTTTCCGCAAGGGGGTGGCGTTGGGGCTGGTCAGGCGGCCGCGAGGTGGGCGCGCCAGCCGCCGGTGTGGCTGATGTCGCGCGCGCCTTCCAGCGCCGCTGGCTCGCACAGGAAACCGTGTACGGGGCTGCCGTCGGCCAGCGTCAGCGTGCCCAGGCCCAGCGGCTGCGGGATCAGCCCCAGAAAGCTGCCGACCTGGTCGATCGGCATGTCCCACACCTCCAGCGCGATGGCATGGCCACCCGCGCCGCAGCGCAGCAAGCCGGGCTTGCGCGGCTGGGTGCCGGGCAGTTCGTAGAGGCGGTACAGCGGCGCGGTCCGGGCGGCGCAGCGCAGCGTGGCGCCCCGCTCGGTCAGCTGCCAGTTCAGCGGCAGGCCGCTCAGGTGCGCGCCTACCACCGCCAGCGGCAGCGTGGGCCGGGTGGCCGGCCAGCGGGCCGCCGGTGGCGGTGGCTGCCAGGGCCGGCCGGTGGCGCCCAGCACCTGGGCGCACTGCGCTTGCCAACGCTGGCCCAGCGCGGCCAGTGCGGCGTCGTACTGCGCCGGGGCGATGAAGGTCACGCCGAAGGGCAGGCCGGTGGCGGTGACGCCCGACGGCAGCGCCAGCGCGCACCAGCCCAGCAGGTTGACGAAGTTGGTGAAGGTGCCCAGCAGCGCGTTGGCACCCACCGGGTCGGCGCGCACCTCGTCGAAGCTGGGGTGGCGCGGCGCGGTGGGCACCAGCAGCACATCCACCCGGGCCCACAGCAGCGCGGCCTGGGCCTGGTGGTGGCGCAGGCTGTACTGGGCGCGGAAGGTGTCGACCGCGCTGAAGCCGCAGGCGGCGCCGATCACCTCGGCCACGGTGGCGTCGAGCTGGTCGGGCTGGCTGTCGAGCAGGCGCTGCACCACGGCATAGCGCTCGGCCACCCAGGGGCCGGCGTACAGCAGGCGTGCCACCTGGTGCAGCGGCTCGAAGTCCAGCTCCACCACGTCGGCGCCCAGCGCCCGAAGTTGCTGCAGCGCCTGCTGCCAGGCGCCGGCATAGCCCTGGTCGGCGTCCAGCTCTGCGCTGCGGGGCACGCCCACCCGCAGCGGCGCCGGCAATGCCGCCGGGCCGGGCTGGAACTGGCTGTAGTCGTCGGCCTCGTCGGGGCCTTCGATCAGTGCCAGCACGGTGGCGGCGTCTTCGACCGTCAGCGCAAACACCGACACGCAGTCCAGGCTGCGGCAGGCCGGCAGCACGCCGGCGGTGCTGACCCGGCCCGGCGTGGGTTTCAGCCCCACCAGGTGGTTGAAGGCGGCCGGCACCCGGCCCGAGCCGGCAGTGTCGGTGCCCAGCGCAAAGGCCACGTCGCCGCGTGCCACCACCACCGACGACCCCGAGCTGGAGCCGCCGCTGACCCGGTCAGGCGCCCAGGTGGAGGCCGGCGCGCCATAGGGCGAGCGTGTGCCGACCAGGCCGGTGGCGAACTGGTCGAGGTTGGTCTTGCCCAGCAGCACCGCACCGGCATCGAGCAGCCGCCGCACCACGGTGGCGCTGGCCTCGGCCGGGTGCGCCCAGGCCGGGCAGGCGGCAGTGGTGTCCATGCCGGCCACGTCGATGTTGTCCTTCACCGCGAAGGGCACGCCGAACAACGGGAAGGCTGCCAGCAGGGCGGCGCGGTCGGGCGTGGCGGCGGCCAGGGCGTCGAGCTGCTGCAGGCGCGCTTCCAGCAGGACCGGGCTGCAGCCCTGGATCCAGGCCAGCGGCGCGGCGTCGGGGCTGGCCACGCGGGCCAGCCGCGCCTGCAGCAGCGGCCGCCAGGCGCCGCCCTGGCGCAGGGCCTGCTGCCAATCGGCGATGGTGAGCAACTGGGACTCGGCAAGCGGCATGTGGGTGCACTGTCTTGTATACCTGGCCGTGTGCATGCATTTGCCGTGCCAGGCCGGTGCTGCCGTGCGGGCCGGGTCAGGCGGCCCTGGTCATGCCGCTGAGGGCATCGCCGCCCAGGCACCGCCGTGGGGCTGAGACGGTGCTGAGATGGTGCTGAGGCGGTCGGCCGTCACCATCTCGTAACGCACCGTTCCTGAAGGTTCCCGATGCACCGACAGCCTGTCCGGCAATGGCTGGCGCCAGCGAGATCGCCACCAACCTGCGCCTGGTGTTCAATGAACAGGTCGAGCTGGCCGCCGGCATCGACCGCAGCCTGGCCTTCGACGCCGCCACGGCTGCCACGCGCCTGCTGGGCGACCGCCGGGGCAGCTTCAGCGCCGGCAGCATGGCCTTCACGCTGAGCGGCCGCCACAGCGTCTCGATCAACGACCCCGGCGTGGCCGTGCTGCCCGATGAGCGGCGCAGGCTGCGGCGGGGGGACGCCAGCGCCACCGCCAGCGGCGGCCTGCCGACCGCAGTCGTGGTGCAGAACCTGGGCGCCACCTGGTCCTGCGTGGCGGCGTCGCTGCGCTGCACCAGCGGCACCGTGCCCAGCAACCTGCAGACGTCCGCGCCGGTGCTGCCGGCACCCGCCGACGCCACCGCGCTGCTGGGCACTGGTTCGCCAGGGGCCAAGTTCATGACGCTGTTCCAGCTCACCGTCCGGCTATCGAACGTGGTGGCCACCGCCGGGCCCGGCCCGGGCCGCAGCTTTGCCGGGTCGACCAGCGGCGGCATCGGCAGCAGCGACCGTGCCGCCGAGTTGGCGGTCATGCGCCTGGTGCTGGGTGGTGCCGACGACGCCAGCTTCGTCGCCGGCCTGGCCGATGCGCTGGCGAACCCGCTGCCGGTGGGCCCGTCACCGGCGCGGACGCTGGACGGCGCGCGCCTGGGCCTGGGCGAGGGGGGGAGACGGCGACGCGGCTGCAGCTGAACAACTTCTTCGGCGACCGCTTGCTGGTGGTGGTGGCCAGTCGGGGCGTGTCACCCGTGCCCGAGCCCGGCGCCGCGCTGCTGTTGGCGGGCGGCCTGGCGCTGCTGGCCTGGCTGCGCCGCCGGCGCGGCTACAGGGCGGGCCGAAGGTCTGCTGAGCTTCCGCCCGAACGTCCGCCCGAACTTCCGCCCGAACGTCCGCCCGAACTTCCGCCAGATCGTCCGCCCGAACTTTCGCCTGAACTTCCGCCCGAACTGTCGCCTGAACTTCCGCCCGAACTGTCGCCCGAACCTCAGCTCGGCTCTCCGCGCAGCAGCGCCAGCATCTGCGCGGCGTCCATCACAGCGCCGCTGGTGTCGCCGTCCTGGCCGGCCAGCACGTTGTCGGCCAGGGCGCGTTTCTGGTGGTGCAGCTGCACGATGCGGTCTTCGATGGAGCCCTGCGTCACCAGCCGGTACACCGTCACCGGCCGCTGCTGGCCGATGCGGTGGGCACGGCCGCTGGCCTGGTCTTCGGCGGCCGGGTTCCACCAGGGGTCGGCGATGATCACGTAGTCGGCCATGGTCAGGTTCAGGCCGAAGCCGCCGGCCTTCAGGCTGATCAGGAAGAAGTCGCCCTCGCCGCCCTGGAAGGCCGCCACCCGCTGGGTGCGCTGCGCTGCCGGGGTGCTGCCGTCAAGATACTGGTAGCGCAGGCCGGCGGCGTCCAGCCGGGCGCGCAGCAGCGCCAGGAAGTCGGTGAACTGGCTGAACACCAGCGCCTTGTGGCGGCCGGCCACCAGCTCCAGCGCCAGGCGCTCGAACTCCTGCACCTTGGCGCCGACGATGCCCAGTTCGGGCGCCACCAGACGCGGGTCGCAGGCGGCACGGCGCAGCCGGGTCAACGCGGCCAGGATGTGCATCTGCGCCTGGCCGGGCGCGCCGCCGGCCGGGCCGGCCAGGGCCTGGGCCACGCTCTCCTCGGCCTGCTGGCGCAGGGCTTCCAGAAAGGCCCGCTCACGCGCGCCAGGCACCACCTCGTGCACGATCTCGGTGCGCGGCGGCAGGTCGGCCAGCACCTCGGCCTTGGTGCGGCGCAGCAGGAAGGGCGCCACCAGACGGCGCAGGCGGCGGCTGGCCTGCGCGTCGCCGTCACGCTCGATCGGGCCGGCAAAGCGGGTGTTGAACTGTTCGGCGCTGCCCAGCAGCCCCGGGTTGGCAAAGGCCATGATCGACCACAGCTCGGCCAGTCGGTTCTCCACCGGCGTGCCGGTCAGTGCCAGCTTGAAGTCGGCCGCCAGCGCCTGCGCGGCACGGGCGCGGCGGGTGCCGGCGTTCTTGATCGCCTGCGCCTCGTCCAGCACCGCGGTGTGCCAGGTGCGGCCGCCGAGGATGTCGCCGTCGAGCTGCAACAGGCCGTAGCTGCACACCAGCACCTGGCCCGGGCCCAGGGCCTGCACCTGCTTGCGCCGCGCGGCCTGGCGCGCACTGTCCGGCGGCGTGCCGCCGTCGGCGGGTGCGGCGTCGCCTTCGTCCTCGGGTTCAGCCAGCAGGGCGGTGTCGCCGTACATCTCCACCTGCAGCCCGGGGGCGAAGCGGGCCGCCTCGGCCAGCCAGTTGCCGCACACCGAGGTGGGCGCCACCACCAGGGCCGGGCCGCCGGCGCTGCGGGCCAGCAGCAGCGCCAGGGTCTGCAGCGTCTTGCCCAGGCCCATGTCGTCGGCCAGCACTGCGCCAAAGCCGCTGGCGGCCAGGCGCATCAGCCACAGCCAGCCGTTGGCCTGGTAGTCGCGCAGCTCGGCGGCCAGGCCGGCGGGCAAGGTGAAGTTCTGTGCCTGCGCGGCCGACCAGGCGTCACAGCGCCGCCGCCAGGCCAGGTCGCCGGCCAGCGCCGGTGCGCCGGCCTGGGCGCTCCAGGCCATCGCGGCCAGCGCGGCCACGCGCTGCTGCTCGCCCTGCGGCGTGCTGATGGCGCGCAGGTCGGCCAGCTGCTGGCGCAGGGTGTCGCTGAGCGCCAGGAAGTCGCCGTCGCCCAGCGCCACATAGCGGCGCCGGCCCTGCTGCACCAGCTCCAGCAGCTGCTTCAGGCGCAGCACCTCACCGCCGTCCAGCGCCAGGCTGCCGTCGAGCTGCAGCCAGTCGCCCTGGCTCTTGACCTGCAGGGTGAGCTGCGGCGCGGCCACGCTGCGCACCCGCATCGGCTTGCCCTTGGGCCATTCGCTGACGATGGTCTGGCCCAGGCCGGCCAGGGCCTCCACCAGCGCCAGCGCCTGCTCGGGGTCGTCCAGCGTCCAGGCATGGCCGTCGTCGTCCAGCCAGTCCACCGCGTCGACCAGCGACTGCAGGTGGGCGCGTTCGGTGGCCAAATTGCGCCGGGTGGACAGGGTGACGCCCTGGTGCACCGTGGTCACCCGTTCGCGCCCCAGGCCCGGCGCCTGGCGCGGGCCGAAATCGCCGAACGGTGCGGCCACCACCCGCAGCGCCAGGCCGTCGCCTTGCGGCGTGAGCTCGGCGCGCAGCACGGCGCTGGCCGGCACCTCGTGGCCGGCCTCGGCGTCGCTGGCCAGCTGGAAATGGGTGCCCAGCACGCGCAGGGCAGCGTCCAGCTCGGCGCGGGCGGCCACCGGCACCTGCCAGCCCTGGCTGACCAGCTCGGCCACGCGCAGCTGCGCTGCTGTCACCCGCACCAGGCGGGCCTGCTCGGGGCCGTCGCGCAGCAGCAGCACCGGCGGCTTGGTCGATTCGCCGCTGCGGCGGCTGCGGACCCAGGTGTCGTCGTCGTCGTCATCGACGTCGGTGTCGTCGTCATCCGCCAGCGTGTCGTCCAGGCGGATCGGGTCCAGCACCTTGAACTGCAGGTGCGCGCCACGGGTCAGCACCTCCAGCTGCGGCAGGCCCTCGCTCACCTCGATGCGCTGCAGCGGCGCGTCGGCCCAGGCCACCTGCGGGTGGCGAACCAGGGCCAGCACGGCCTGCGTCTTGTCCAGCGTGAGCCGGCCGCCGTAGGGCAGCTTCTTGACCGCGCGCAGCACTGCGGCGTCATGCGCCGGCAGGTCGGTGCGCTTGGCCAGCGCCGCCAGCGAGGCCGGCTTGGGCTTGCCCAGGCCGCGGGCGCCGGCCTTCTGCTCCAGCGGCTCGATGCGCCGCACCCGGCCCTGGGCGTCGGCCAGCACGGTCCAGATCAGCCGGTCGGCCTGGGCGTCGGGCCCCGGCCCGGTGGCCGAACCGCCGACCGGGCCCAGCGCGACGATGGCGTTCAGCGCCTCGCGCCAGCGGTCGGTGGGCGCGCCCACCGGGAAGGGCCGGGCGGCATCGGCCGGCGTGGGGGCCTGGTCCAGCAGCAGGGCCGCGCTGCGCCGCACCAGCATCGCCAGCCAGGGCAGGCCGGCGTCCTCGTAGCCCTTGGCCAGGCTGCGGGCCGCAGCCTCGAACTTTGCCGGCTGCGGCGGCGCATGGCCCAGCCAGGCCGCCAGCAGCCAGTGGCTGAGCTGCTGCAGGCCGTGCAGCCGGGCGCCCGGGATGCCGGTGAACAGCAGGTGCCGGGCCAACCTTGGCGCGTCACCCAGACGCTGGTCGATGGCCTCCTGCCAGACGCCCCAGAAGCTGTAAGGGTCGGCGTCGCGCTTGCCGGCCTCGCCGGCGGCGAACTTGCGTGCCTTGGTCCAGGCGCTGGGGTCGCTCTGGGCGATCAGCGCCAGCAGGTAGACCCAGCTCGTGGCGTCGGAGAACAGCTGCTTGCGCTTGCCGCTCAGGGTGGCGCATTCCTTCCAGGCCAGCTCGAAGGCGCGCGCGCCGCTGGCGTGGTGGCCGGCGGCGATGTCGACCGCCGCGCGCAGGGCTTGCGCCTCGGGGTGGTCCAGCCCGCGCAGCACGCGCAGGGCCTCGTCGTGCTGGCCGGCCAGCAGCAGGCGCTCGCCCAGGCGCAGGCGGTGGCCGTCGTGCAGCACGCCGGCGTCGGGCGTGGCCTGCTGCAGCAACCAGGCCCACAGCGGGCGGGTGAGGGTTTCGGCATCACCGCCCAGGTGGCGCAGCAGCGTGCTCAGCAGGCGGTGGCGCAGCTCGGCGTCCAGCCCATTCCACAGGCCGATGTCGAAGGGGTCCAGCAGGGCCGCAGCCAGCAGGGACGGGTGCTCCGGGCTGGCCTGGCGGCTGAGCTGGCACAGCCGGTCGAAGGCCGCCGGCGTGCCGCCGGCCAGCACCACCACCCGGATGGCGCCCACCATCGCATCGGGCGCAAACAGCTCCAGGTGCCAGCTGTGGTCGAAGCGCACCAGCCGGCGCCAGCTGGCCCACCAGCGCGCACGGGCCAGGCCGTCTCCCAGCAATGCCAGAAAGCGCGGCCAGGCCACGGCGTGCGGCGCCATCCAGGGCCCTTGCGGCAGGGTGACCGCCATCCCGGCGGTCTGCAGGTCGCCCAGCAGCCGGCGCAGCTCGGGGCCGTGGAAGTGCGTGCCGCGGGCGGTGGCGTGGTCGCCCAGGAACTCGGCCAGCCGGGTGATGTTCAGCGGCGCCTGCAGGAAGCACAGCGCGTCGAACACGGTCCGAGCGTCGGGCGACAGGGCGGGCGGGACGGGCAGGCCGGTCGGGACGGCATCGAACAGGTCGGGCATGGTTGACCAGCAGTGTAGAAGCCCGCAGCCGAGGCATGCCGGCTGGACTTCGCACTGCCCGAAGGCCCGGTTCAGAGCCGCCTGGGCGTGGTGCTGTTCGACCGCCTGGCGCGGGACGTCGACCTGACAAAGGCCGGCCGCGCCCTGGTGCGCCTCATCCGCTCGCTCAACGCCAGCCTGCATGCGCTGGAGAGCGCCCCCAGACCTGCCGCTTCGCGTCAGGCCCCCCGAGGGGGCCAGAAAACTCGGGAGCGGCCCTTCGTTTTCTTGAAAGCGAGGTGGTGAAGTTCTCGCGCGGCGTCAAGGGCCATCTGCGCATCGCCGTCAGCGCCAGCGCCATCACCGAATGCCTGCCGGCCGACCTGGCCGCCTTCAGCCAGGCCCACCCCGGTATCCGTACTAGCCTGCCGGCCCTGCCTGCTGGCGGTTCGCACGCAAGAGGTGCTGCCCGCCGTGGTGCATCGCTTCGTTGAATCCCTGCGCACCAGGTCGACCACCGACACCGCCGCACTGCCCGCCGCCGCGCCACAATCAAACCCCCGCGAGAGGACGCCATGACCACCATGACCGCTGCAAGAACGCTCTACGACAAGCTCTGGGACGACCATGTCGTCCACACCGAGGACGACGGCACCGCCACCCTCTACATCGACCGCCACCTGGTGCATGAAGTGACCAGCCCGCAGGCCTTCGAGGGCCTGCGGCTGGCTGGGCGCAAGGTGTGGCGGGTCAGCTCCATCGTGGCCACCGCCGACCACAACACCCCCACCACCGGCTGGGAGCGGGGTTACGACGGCATCACCGACCCCACCAGCAAGCAACAGGTGTTGACACTCGACGCCAACATCGCCGCCTTCGGCGCCGCTGCGTACTTTCCGTTCCTCGACAAGCGCCAGGGCATCGTGCATGTGATCGGCCCGGAGCAGGGCGCCACGCTGCCCGGCATGACGGTGGTGTGCGGCGACAGCCACACCAGCACCCACGGCGCCTTCGGCGCGCTGGCGCACGGCATCGGCACCAGCGAGGTCGAACACGTGCTGGCCACCCAGACCCTGCTGACCAAGAAAGCGAAGAACATGCTGGTGGAGGTGGAAGGCACGCTGACCAAGGGCCTGACCGCCAAGGACATCGTGCTGGCCATCATCGGCAAGATCGGCACCGCCGGCGGCACCGGTTACACCATCGAATTTGCCGGCAGCGCCATCCGCGCGCTGAGCATGGAGGGCCGCATGACGGTGTGCAACATGGCCATCGAGGCCGGCGCCCGCGCCGGCCTGGTGGGTGTGGACGAGACCACTATCCACTACGTCAAGGGCCGGCCGTTCGCGCCCAAGGGCGTGGAGTTCGACCATGCGGCAGCGCTGTGGCGTACGCTGCGCAGCGATGAAGGCGCGTACTTCGACGCCGTCATCGAACTCGACGCCAGCACGCTCAAGCCCCAGGTCACCTGGGGCACCAGCCCCGAGATGGTGTTGTCCATCGACGACCGCGTGCCCGACCCCGACAAGGAGAAAGACGAGGTCAAGCGTGGCGCCATCGAGCGTGCCCTGGTCTACATGGGCCTGGAGCCGAACAAGCCGATTGCCGACATCCGCATCGACAAGGTGTTCATCGGCAGCTGCACCAACAGCCGCATCGAAGACATGCGCGAGGCCGCCGCCGTGGTGCGCCGCATCGGCGGCCGGGTGGCGGCCAACGTCAAGCTGGCGATGGTGGTGCCCGGCAGCGGCCTGGTGAAGGCCCAGGCCGAGGCCGAGGGCCTGCACGAGGTGTTCAAGGCCGCCGGCTTCGAGTGGCGCGAGCCCGGCTGCAGCATGTGCCTGGCGATGAACGCCGACCGGCTGGAGCCGGGCGAGCGCTGCGCTTCCACCAGCAACCGCAACTTTGAAGGCCGCCAGGGCACGGGCGGCCGCACGCATCTGGTCAGCCCGGCGATGGCTGCGGCAGCGGCCCTCAACGGCCACTTCGTCGACATCCGACGCATCGCCTGACCAGGAGCACGCCATGCAAGCATTCACCGTGCACCAGGGTCTGGTGGCCCCGATGGACCGCGCCAACGTCGACACCGACGCCATCATCCCCAAGCAGTTCCTGAAGTCGATCGCGCGCTCGGGCTTCGGCCCCAACCTGTTCGACGAATGGCGCTACCTGGACAAGGGCGAGCCCGGGCAGGACCCGGCCAGCCGCCGGCCCAACCCCGACTTCGTGTTGAACCAGCCGCGGTACATGCCGGGGCCCTCCGGTGGCCCGGGCGCCAGCATCCTGCTGGCGCGCAGGAACTTCGGCTGCGGCTCCAGCCGTGAGCACGCGCCCTGGGCACTCGACCAGTTCGGCTTCCGCGCCATCATCGCGCCCAGCTTCGCCGACATCTTCTTCAACAACTGCTTCAAGAACGGCCTGCTGCCCATCGTGCTGCCCGAAGAGGTGGTGGCCCGGCTGTTCGACGAAGTGCACGGCTTCATCGGCTACCGGCTGACGGTGGACCTGCCGCGCCAGGTGGTGGTCAAGGCCGACGGCAGCGAGATCCCGTTCGAGGTGCAGGCCTTCCGCAAGTACTGCATCGTCAACGGCTTCGACGACATCGGCCTGACGCTGCGCCATGCCGACAAGATCAAGGCGTTCGAAGCCGAGCGCATCGCGAAGATGCCCTGGCTGGCGCACAAAGAACTCTGACTGCGAGGAACCCCCATGAAGATCGCCATCCTGCCGGGCGACGGCATCGGCACAGAGATCATGGCCGAGGCCGTGAAGGTGCTGAACGTCCTCGACCTGCCCTTCGAGACCGAGACCGCCCTGGTCGGCGGCGCCGCTTACGAGGCCCATGGCCACCCGCTGCCCGAGGGCACGCTCAATCTGGCCAAGGCGGCCGACGCGGTGCTGTTCGGCGCGGTGGGCGACTGGAAGTACGACAAGCTCGAGCGCCAGTTCCGCCCCGAGCAGGCCATCCTGGGGCTGCGCAGGCACCTGGGGCTGTTCGCCAATTTCCGCCCGGCGATCTGCTACGAGCAGCTCACCCATGCCAGCAGCCTGAAGCCCGAGCTGGTGGCCGGGCTGGACATCCTGATCATCCGCGAGCTGACCGGCGACATCTACTTCGGCCAGCCGCGCGGCCGCCGGGTGGCGATCGACGGCCACTTCCCCGGTGCCGAGGAAGCCTTCGACACCATGCGCTACAGCAGGCCCGAGATCGAGCGCATCGCCCATGTCGCCTTCCAGGCCGCGCGCCGGCGCAGCAAGAAGGTCACCTCGGTCGACAAGTCCAACGTGTTGGAGACCTTCCAGTTCTGGAAGGACGTGGTCACCGAGGTGCATGCCCAGTACCCCGACGTCACGCTCGACCACATGTACGTGGACAACGCGGCGATGCAACTGGTCAAGGCGCCCAAGGCCTTCGACGTGGTGGTCACCGGCAACATGTTCGGCGACATCCTGAGCGACGAGGCGGCGATGCTCACCGGGTCGATCGGCATGCTGCCGTCGGCCAGCCTGGACAAGGCCAACAAGGGCCTGTACGAGCCCAGCCACGGCAGCGCGCCCGACATCGCTGGCAAGGGCGTGGCCAACCCGCTCGCTACAATCTTGTCTGTCGCCATGATGCTCCGCTACACCCTCAACCAGCCCGAAGCGGCCGACCGCATCGAGACCGCCGTCAAGGCCGTGCTCTCGGCCGGCTTGCGCACTGGCGACATCTGGTCCGAGGGCACGCAGCGGGTGGGCACGCGCGCCATGGGCGACGCCGTGGTCGCCGCGCTGTCGGGCAAGACCACCACCACCACCATCACCAAGCGCTAGTCAGCTCCGGATCGTCTCGCCCCCATACCTGGACCCCGGCGAAGCGAGCCGGGCAGCAACGGGGGTCCGGAATGCAACTGAAAGGCTTTGAAATGGCAACCGTAGGATTGGTCGGCTGGCGCGGCATGGTCGGCTCGGTGTTGATGGACCGCATGCAGGCCGAAGGTGACTTCGCGCTGATCGAGCCGGTGTTCTTCTCCACCAGCGACGCGGGCGGCAAGGCCCCGCTGATGGCCAAGAACGAAACCACGCTGCAGGACGCGTTCGACATCGACGCGCTGAAGCGCTGCGACATCGTCATCACCGCCCAGGGCGGCGACTACACCACCGAGGTCTTCCCCAAGCTGCGCGCCGGCGGCTGGAAGGGCCACTGGATCGACGCCGCCAGCACCCTGCGCATGGACAAGGACGCGGTGATCATCCTCGACCCGGTGAACATGCCGGTGATCCAGGACGCACTCGCCCGGGGCGGCCGCAACTGGATCGGTGGCAACTGCACCGTCAGCTGCATGCTGATGGGCGTGGGCACGCTGTACAAGGCCGGTCTGGTCGAGTGGATGAGCACCCAGACCTACCAGGCCGCCAGCGGCGGCGGCGCGCAGCACATGCGCGAGCTGCTGACCCAGTACGGCACGCTCAACGCCTCGGTCAAGGCCCTGCTCGACGACCCGAAGAGCGCCATCCTCGAGATCGACCGCCAGGTGATTGCCACCCAGCGCGGCTTGTCGTCCGCGCAGACCGCCAGCTTCGGCGTGCCGCTGGGCGGCTCGCTGATCCCCTGGATCGACAAGGATCTGGGCGTCGGCAAAGGCCGGGACGAGCCCGGCTGGGGCGTCTCCAAGGAAGAGTGGAAGGGCATGGCCGAGACCAACAAGATCATCGGCCAGGGTGAGGGCTTCGGCTCGGCCGCGATCCCGGTGGACGGCTTCTGCGTGCGGGTGGGTGCGATGCGCTGCCACAGCCAGGCACTGACCTTCAAGCTGAAGAAGGATGTCCCGCTGGCCGACATCGAGGCGATGATCGCTGCGGACAACGCCTGGGTGAAGGTGGTGCCCAACACCCGCGAGGACACCATCCGCGACCTGACGCCGGTGGCCGTGACCGGCACCATGACCATCCCGGTCGGCCGCCTGCGCAAGCTGGCGATGGGCCCCGAGTACCTCGGCGCCTTCACCATCGGCGACCAGCTGCTGTGGGGCGCGGCCGAGCCGCTGCGCCGCATGCTGCGCATCCTGGTCACACACTGACCACGCCTGCGGGCAGGCAGGCCCGTACATTGCCGCAGGGCGTCGCTGTCACGCGTGGCAACATAGCGTCGGCGGCGTGCAACGCCGGGGGCTGCCTGGCCGCCGCGCTGCCGACGTCATGCGGCACATGAGCTTGTCACTGTATCTGCTTGCTGTTATTGTGATTTCTGGCCTTTCACGAGAGATTCTCCTGTTGAACTCGGCATTGGGATTGCATCCGGGCGCTGCGCCGGGACCTGAAAATCGCCCCTGGCTGCAGGCCCGCCCGGGGCCCGCTGGTGCTGTTGTGGAGACGCCTTGAAAAACCGCCCCTACCTTGCCGGTCGCACTGCGCTGGCCCTGGCCGCCATGGCGGCCTTTGGCGTTGCGCCGATCGATGCACAGGCCGTGGGTCTGGGGCGGCTGAACGTGCAGTCGGCGCTGGGTGAGGGCATGCGTGCCGAGATCGACATCACCAGCCTGTCGCCCGAGGAAGCCGCCACCTTGCAGGTGCGCCTGGCCCCGCCGGAAGCCTACCGCGCGGCCGGTGTCGACTACAACGCCGTGCTGTCGGGCGCCCAGGCCACCGTGGCGCGCCGCGCCGACGGCCGCGCCTATGTGCGCGTGACCAGCGACCGCGCGGTGCAAGAGCCGTTCATCGAGGTGATCGTCGAGCTGAATTCGGCCTCGGGCCGGATGGTGCGCGAGTTCACTCTGCTGTTCGACCCACCGGGCAGCCGCAATGCGCCGCCGGTGCAGGCTGCCGCCCCGGTGTCGCCGGTGATGGGTGCGGCGCCCACCGCATTGCCGGCGCCCGCAGCGGCGCTGCCGCCAGCCACGCCGCTGGCCCAGGCCAGGCCCGCACCCGCACCCGCAAGAGCGCCACGCCCGGCGCCGGCGTCTGCCGCAGCGGCCCTGCCCCAGCCGGCCACCCAGGCACCGGCGCAGGTGGCTGCCGTCCCCGCCGCGCCCAGGCCGCGGCCCGCGCCACGGCCCGCCGATGCAGCACCGGCGCCTGCCGCGCCGGCCAGGGGCCTGCCGCCGCCGGTTGCGTCGGCCAGCAACAAGCGTTATCAGGTGCGTCCAGGCGACTCGCTCTACCGCGTGGCCGGCCGCCATCCCGCCCAGGGCGTGTCGCTCGACCAGATGCTGGTCGGCCTGTACCGCGCCAACCCGGACGCCTTCATCGACAGCAACGTCAACCGGCTGCGCGCCGGCGCGGTGCTGACCGTCCCCGCTGCCGACGAAGTGCGCGATGTCACATCGGGCGATGCCAAGCGCCTGCTCTCCGCGCAGAGCGCCGACTTCAGCGCCTACCGCGCCCGCCTGGCCCAGGCGGCGCCGCAAGCGCAGGCCCCCGAAGCCGGCCGCGCCACGCAGGGCAAGGTGCAAGCTGCGGTGGACGACCGCAAGCAGTCGGCCGCGCCATCGCCCGACAAGCTCAAGCTCAGCGATCCGACGATCACGGCGCCGTCGCCCGAGGCTGGTGCCGCGCCTGGCAAGGACAACGCCGCGCGCGTGGCCGAGCTCACCCGCAATGTCGAGGAGCTGAAGAAGCTGCAACAGGGCACGGCCGCAGTGCAAGCGCCGGCGGCTGCACCGGCCGCGCCGCTGGCACCAGCACCTGCCCCCGTCCCTGCAGCGGCACCGCCGGCGCCGATGGCTGCGCCGCCCGCGCCGCCAGTGGCTGCGGCACCTGCCCCGGCGCCCACCCCCGCAGCGGTCGCAGCCGGCCCGGCTCCAGACTCCGCGCCCGGCGCGGGCCTGGGCACGGCACCCGCGCTGCCGGCGCCTGCACCTGCGGCGCCCGGCGCCAGCGTGATCGACAGCCTGACCGACAGCCCCTGGTTGCTGCCCGGCGCGGGCGCGCTGGCGCTGGCACTGGCTGGCTTGGCGTTCTGGCGGCTGCGCGGTCGGACGCGCAAGACGGCCAGCGAGACCTCGTTCCTCGAGAGCCGCATGCAGCCCGATTCGTTCTTCGGTGCCAGCGGCGGCCAGCGGGTCGATACCCGCGACGGCGGCAACAGCAATGCCAGCTCGATGGGCTACTCGCTCAGCCAGCTCGACGCCATCGGCGATGTCGACCCGGTGGCCGAGGCCGATGTCTATCTGGCCTACGGGCGCGACCTGCAAGCCGAGGAAATCCTCAAGGAAGCCATGCGCGCCACGCCCGACCGGCTGGCCGTGCGCACCAAGTTGCTCGAGGTGTATGCCAAGCGCCGCGACACCAAGGGCTTCGAGTTGCTGGCCACGCAGCTGTACGCGCTGACCAAGGGGGTGGGAGCCGACTGGTCGCAGGCCCAGGCCATGGGCCTGCAGATCGACCCCGACAACCAGCTTTACCAGACCGGCGGCCATCCCGAGGAGATCATCCTCGACGGCGAGCGTGTGGTGGTCGAGCCGCTGGGTGCAACCACCCAGCCGCATTCCATCCTGGCGCCGCTCACCCAGCCGATGCCTGATTCGGAGCTGCCCCAGCTCACCGACATGGATCTCGATCTCAACCTCGACCTGCCCGACGGCGGCGCCCAGGCCCGCGCGATGCAGGCCACCCGGCCGCTGGCGCCCAGCGCCCAGCGCAGCAACGACCTGAGCCTGGACTTCGACGAAGAGCCGACCATCACGGTGCGGCGCAAGCAGCCGCCGGCCGCGCCGCCGGTGGCGCCCGACCTGGATCTGGATTCGCTGACCATGGACCTGGATGACGGCGTGGGCATCAGCGAGCCCACGGTGGACCTGGGCAAGCGGGGCGGTGACACCACCATCGACTTCCGCGACTTCGATTCCACCGACCGTGGCCCGCTGGCCGGGCCGACCACGGTCGCCGCCGACAGCCTGGACGCCGACCCGCTGGCGCGCAAGCTGGAACTGGCCGAGGAATTCCGCCAGATCGGCGACCTGGAAGGCGCGCGCGACCTGCTGGAGGAAGTGGTGGCCAAGGCCGGTGGCGCGCTGCGGGCCAAGGCCCAGGCCATGCTCGACGCCCTGAGCTGATGCCGCGCCTGGCCCTCGGGGTCAGCTACCGCGGCGCCGCCTACCACGGCTGGCAGAGCCAGCCGGGCGGGCAGACGGTGCAGGACCTGCTGGAAGCGGCGCTGTCCTGCTTCGTCGACCAGCCGGTGGCCACCGTCTGCGCCGGCCGCACCGACGCCGGCGTGCATGCCTTCAACCAGGTGGTGCACCTGGACAGCCCGGTCGAGCGCCCGCCGTTCTCCTGGCTGCGTGGCACCAACCGCCACCTGCCGCCCGACATCGCGCTGCAGTGGGCCATGCCGGTGCCCGACGACTTCCATGCCCGCTACCATGCCCGGGGCCGGCGCTACCGCCACCTGCTGCTGGAATCAGCGATGCGCCCGGCACTGGAGGCCGGCGCCGTGGGCTGGATATTCCGCCCGCTGGATGCCCAGGCCATGCGTGCTGCAGCCGCGCTGCTGGTCGGCGAGCATGACTTCAGCTCTTTCCGCTCATCCGCTTGCCAGGCCCGCAGCCCGGTGAAGACGCTGCGCAGCATCACCATCGGCCGGCACGGCGCCTACTGGCGCTTCGACTTCGACGGCTCGGCCTTCCTGCACCACATGGTGCGCAACATCATGGGCTGCCTGGTGGCCGTGGGCAGCGGCCGGCAGAGCCCCGGCTGGCTGGGCGACGTGCTGGCCGCGCGCAACCGCGATGTCGCGGCGCCCACCCTGGCCGCCGCCGGCCTGTACTTTGCCGGCCCGTACTACGATGCCGCCCTGGGCCTGCCCGAGCACACACCGGCGATGGACTGGCTGCCCTGAACCATGCCGACCAGCACCCAGATCACACCCAGATCACACCCAGATCCACACCCAGATCCACACCCAGATCCACACCCAGATCCACACCCACACCCGCATGCACCCCCGCACCCGCATCAAGATCTGCGGCCTCACCCGCGAGGCCGACGTGGACGCCGCCGTCGCCGCCGGCGCCGATGCGATCGGCTTCGTGTTGTATGCCAAGAGCCCGCGCGCGGTCAGCGTGCAGCGCGCGGCTGAGCTGGCCGCACGCCTGCCGCCCTTCGTCACGCCGGTGTGCCTGCTGGTCAACGCCGATGCGGCGCTGCTGCAGGCCACGCTGGCGGCGGTGCCGCAGGCGCTGCTGCAATTCCACGGCGACGAATCGCCGGCCGACTGCGAGGCGGTGCACCAGGCCACCGGCCGCCCCTATCTTCGGGCTGCCCGCATGGCGCCGGGCTTTGCTTTGCTAGACTTCGCAGCTGCGCATCCCCATGCGTCGGGCATCCTGCTCGATGCCCACGTCGACGGTTACGGTGGGGGTGGAAAGGCTTTCGATTGGTCGCTCATTCCCGCCCGCGTGCCCCGTCCGGTCGTTTTGTCTGGTGGGTTGCACATTGCCAACGTGATCGATGGCATCACGCTGCTGCAGCCCTGGGCGGTTGACGTCTCTTCCGGCGTCGAGACCGCCAAGGGCCTGAAAGACGCGGCGCTGATGCGCCAGTTCTGCGACGCGGTGCGCGAGGCCGATGCCCGCATCGCCGACACAGCCCGCTGACGCAACGCCAATCTGTCTCTCCGTCACACCGCCCGGCACTGCCGCCGGGCCTGAAGGACCACCATGCTGGACTACCAACAACCCGACGCCCGCGGGCATTTCGGGCCTTATGGCGGCAGCTTCGTCGCTGAAACCCTGACCCACGCGCTCGACGAGCTGAATGCCGCTTACGCCCACTACAGCCAGGACGCGGCCTTCATGGCCGAGTACCGGCATGAATTGGCGCACTTCGTCGGCCGGCCCAGCCCGATCTACCATGCGGCCCGCCTGTCGCGCGAGATCGGCGGCGCCCAGATCCACCTGAAGCGCGAAGACTTGAACCACACCGGCGCGCACAAGATCAACAACACCATCGGCCAGGCCCTGCTGGCCAGGCGCATGGGCAAGCCGCGTGTCATCGCCGAGACCGGCGCCGGCCAGCACGGCGTGGCCACCGCCACCATCTGCGCCCGCTACGGCATGGAATGCGTGGTCTACATGGGCAGCGAAGACATGAAGCGCCAGAGTCCCAACGTCTACCGCATGCACCTGCTGGGCGCGCGCGTGGTGCCGGTGGACAGCGGCAGCAAGACCCTGAAGGACGCGCTGAACGAGGCGCTGCGCGACTGGGTGACGAACGTGGAGAACACCTTCTACATCATCGGTACCGTGGCCGGCCCGCACCCCTACCCGATGATGGTGCGCGACTTCCAGCGCGTGATCGGCGACGAATGCCTGGTGCAGATGCCGGCGCAGATCGGCCGCCCGGGTGCCCAACCCGATGCGGTGATCGCCTGCGTGGGCGGCGGCAGCAATGCCATGGGCATCTTCTACCCCTACATCCCGCACGACAACGTGCGCCTGATCGGTGTCGAAGCCGCCGGCCTGGGGCTGGACACCGGCAAGCATGCGGCCAGCATTTCGGGCGGGTCACCCGGCGTGCTGCACGGCAACCGCACCTACCTGCTGCAGGACGACAACGGCCAGATCACCGAGACGCATTCGATCTCGGCGGGCCTGGACTACCCCGGCGTCGGCCCCGAGCATGCCCATCTGCACGACATCGGCCGCGCCGAGTACGTCGGCATCACCGACGACGAGGCGCTGGTGTGCTTCCACAGGCTGTGCCGCACCGAGGGCATCATCCCGGCGCTGGAATCCAGCCATGGCGTGGCCTACGCGATGAAGCTGGCCGCCACCATGCGCCCCGACCAGCATCTGCTGGTGAACCTGTCCGGTCGTGGCGACAAGGACATCGGCACCGTGGCCGACCTGTCGGGTGCCGACTTCTACTGCCGGCCGTCGTGCAAGGGGCAGTCGGTCAAGGGTGGTGCGCAACCGGTGGAGATCGTGCGATGAGCAGAATTCAGGGCACGCTGGCGGCACTGAAAGCCCAAGGCCGCAAGGCGCTGATCCCCTACATCACCACCGGCGACCCGTTCGCCGACGCCACGCCGGAGATCATGCAGGCCCTGGCCGATGGCGGCGCCGACATCATCGAACTGGGCGTGCCCTTCAGCGACCCGATGGCCGACGGCCCGGTGATCCAGCAGGCCGGCGAGCGTGCGCTGGCACGCGGCATCGGCCTGCCGCAAGTGCTGGCGGCGGTGCGCATCTTCCGCCGCAGCAACCAGGCCACGCCGGTGGTGCTGATGGGCTATGCCAACCCGGTGGAACGCTACGACCAGAAGCATGGCGCAGGCCGCTTCATCCGCGACGCCGCCGAGGCCGGTGTCGATGGCCTGCTGGTGGTCGACTACCCTCCCGAGGAATGCGTGCAGTTCGCGGCCGACCTGAAGGCCGCCGGGCTGGACCTGATCTTCCTGCTGGCGCCCACCAGCACCGAGCAGCGCATCAAGGACGTGGGCCGCATCGCCACCGGCTATGTGTACTACGTGTCGCTCACGGGCGTGACCGGCGCCGGCCACCTCGACACCGATGCAGTGGCGCAAGCCTTGCCACGCATCCGCGCGCATGTCAACGTGCCGGTTGGGGTAGGCTTCGGCATCCGCGATGCGGCGACGGCGCAGGCCGTGGCCCGGGTGTCGGATGCGGTGGTGATCGGCTCGCGCCTGGTGCAGATCCTGCACGCCGAGGGCCGCAGCACCGCAGCCGCCGCAGGCAAGGCCTTCATGGCCGACATCCGCACGGCGCTGGACGCACCTTGAATTGAACGCAGGAGAGCACTGATGAGCTGGCTGGAAAAACTGCTGCCCCCGAAGATCCAACAGACCGACCCGACCGAGCGCCGGTCGGTGCCCGAAGGCCTGTGGGTGAAATGCCCGTCCTGCGAAACGGTGCTCTACAACACCGACCTGGCGCAGAACGTCAATGTCTGCCCCAAGTGCAGCCACCACCACCGCATCGGTGCGCGTGAACGGCTCAATGCCTTCCTCGACGCCGAGGGCCGCTGGGAGATCGGCCAGGAGGTGGTGCCGGTCGATCCGCTGAAGTTCAAGGACAGCCGCAAGTACCCGGAGCGCCTGAAAGACGCGTTGGAGAACACCGGCGAGACCGACGCACTGGTGGTCTTCGGTGGCGCGGTGATGAGCGTGCCGCTGGTGGT
>JBBRVT010000004.1:0-29355 GCA_038246615.1 Burkholderiales bacterium | reverse complement strand
GGTGCGGTGTCGATGATGCGCTGCAGGGAATCCTGCGCCTGGGCGATGCTGACTTCGGCCTGGCGCCGGCGTTCGATGTCCAGCAGCGCAAAGGTGATCTGGCTGCCGCTGCCGCGCGCGGCGTCGGCGCCGGGCAGGCCGCCATCGGCGCCGCGGCCGGTGACAACGGCATTGCCCACCACCCAGAATTCACGCCCGTCGCGCCCGCGCAGCCGGCACTCGAAGGTCTCGGCCTGGCCGTCGGCCAGCTGCTGGCGGTAGTGGGTGGCGCGCAGGGGGTGGTCAGGGTCGGCGGTGGCGACGATGGCGATCGGCTCGCCCACGAAATCAGCCAGCTCGCCGCCGAACATGCGCCGGGCCGAGCGGTTCATCCACTCGATACCGCCGTCGCCCACGGTGACGATGCCCACCAGCACCGAGTCGAGGATGGCGCGGGTGCGCTCGGCCTGCAGCTGCACCGCCTCGCGGGCGCGGCGGCGCTCGTCCACGTCCACATAGCTGCAGATCATGCCGGCGGCGGGGTCGGCCTCGTCGACCAGGCGCTTGTTGACCTGCACCCACAGCAGGCGGCCGTCGCGGCGGCGCAGCTGGCGCTCGCCCTGCCAGCGGCCGGCCGAGGCCAGCGCCTGGCGCTGCTGCTGCCAAAGCTGCTCGAAGGCCTGCTCGTCGTCGTACAGCGCCGCCAGGTGCATGCCCGGCAGCTCACCCACGGCATAGCCGGTCAGCCCGGCCAGGGCCGCGTTGGCGCGCTCGATGGTGGCGCCGCGCAGGTAGGCCAGGCCGACGTCGCTGAGGCTGAACATCAGCTCGCGCTCGCGCGCCAGCGCCTCCAGCTCGGCCTGCTGCGCCTTCAGGCGCGACACGTCGGTGAGCACCACCACCAGTTCGGGCACGCCGCCGGCCGGCGCGCAGCTGGCCGACAAGGCGTACCAGACCGGCCGGCCGCCGGGCCCGGGGCGGCTGAACTCGGTCTCGTGCCGGCGCTCGCGGGCGGCACCGGTCGCATCGTCGGCCAGCGCCTGGCGCAGCAGCGCCTGCACCGCCGGCTGGTCGGCCAGCAGCTCGGCCAGCGGGGCGCCGGCGGCGCGCCCGGCGCCCAGGCCCAGCATCGCCTCGAAGCTGCGGTTGCAGCGCACCAGCCGGTCGCCACGCAGGTAGGCGATGCCGGCGCTGGTGCCGTCGAGGATGCCGGACAGCTCGCGCAGCAGCTGCTCGCTGCGGCGGTGCGCCTCTTCCTGCTCGGTGATGTCCAGCGTCACCACCGACAGCGTGGCGCGGCCGCCGGTCAGCTCGCCGGGCTCCACCCGGGTCAGCAGCCAGCGCGTGCCCAGCTCGGGCACCTGCACCGCATAGCGCACCTGGGCGCGCCGGCCCTCTCGCAGCGCGCGCTGCAGGCGCTCGAATTCGTCGAGCGATGCGGGCTCGACCTGGTCGCGGCCGATCGACTGCAGGCCGGCGGCCAAGCCGGCCGGCGGGGTGGGCGCACCACCCGCACCACCTGCACCAACCGCACCACCTGCACCGCCTGCACCGCCTGCACCACCCGCACCACCGCGCATCGGCCGGGGTTGCAGCCAGCCGCGCGAGGCCTCGTAGGTGGCCACCCCCACGCTGGCGGTGTCCATCAGCGCGCCGATCTCCAGCCGTGCCAGGTCGTGCGCGTCCTCCAGGCTGCGGTCTTCCAGCACCGCCATCACCTGCTGGCCGCCTCGGGCCGGGCGGACGGCACGCAGCCGGGCGCGCAGGAGTGCGCGGCGGCCATCGGGCAGGGCCAGCGTGGCGAGCACCTCCAGCGGCGCCGCACCCGGCTGCAGCGCGGCCTGCGGCGGCCCGCCGCCCCAGGCCAGCAACCGGCACAGGTCGGCCGGTGCACCGGCCAGCTGCGCCGGCACCGGGCCGGCCAGCGCGGCAAAGGCGCTGTTGCTGCGCACCACCCGGCCGCTGCTGTCGTAGACCAGCATGCCCACCGGGCTCAGGTCGAACCACTGGTCCGGCACCTCGCCCGAAGGGGCTGCAGCGTCACTGCCCGACCGGGCTGCCGGGTCACCGGCCGACTGGGCTGCAGCGTCACCGGACTGGTGCTCCAGCGTCACGTCCTGCAGGATGGCCAGCAGCAGCGGCGCGCCGTCGTCGGCGCTGACCCAGCGCGGCGCGAAGCGAAAGACGCGCAACCGCCCCCGCGCGTCGACCAAGCGGCGCTCGACCTGGCGCCGCGGCTGCTGCCCGGCAGCCAGCGCGGCCAGCCAGTCCTGGCGCGACTGCAGCACACCGGCCCGGTCTTCCGGGCCCGTGTCGTCCAGCGGGTCGCGGCCCAGCACCTGCTCCGGGCTGCGGCCCAACGTGTCGAAATAGGCACGGTTGGCTGCCAGGACGACGAATTGGCGGTCTTGCAGCGTCATCGGCTGCGGCGCGTCCCACAGCAGGCGCACCAGCCCACTGGTGGCGCCGGCGGCCAGCGGCGACTGCGCCGGGGCCGGCGCTGCAACCGGTGACTGCGACGGGCCCGGCGCTGCAACCGGTGACTGCGACAAGGCCTGCGCTGCAACCGGCGCCTGCAGGGCCCAGCCGCCACCGCTGCGCGTCAGGGTGACCAGCAGCGGCTGGCCACGCTGCGGGCCGTCGGCCAGTTGCACAGCCAACGGCGCGGGCAGCTGCGGCTGGAACAGCGCCTGCTGCAGCGCCTGGCGCGAGGCGGCATCCAGCCAGGCCAGGGCCTGGTCCAGCGGCTGGCCGGCCTCGCAGCCCAGCAGGCGCTGCGCCGCCGGGTTGCGGTAGCTGACGCGCTGGCGCAGATCGAGCAGCAGCAGCGCTGCGTCGTCCACGCCATCGAGCAGGGCCGACAGCTGGGCGTTGGACGGCAGCGTGGCAGGGCGCGGCAGCAGGGACATCCAGGCAGTTTAGCGGCCGGGGTGCTGCAGCCCCGGCGGCCCGCCGGGCGCGTCAGTCGAGCTGACGCGCCGCCACCAGCGCCCGCAGCACCGCCTGGTTGACGGCCTGCGGCGTCATCATCAGCGCCTCGGTGGCGTCGCGGATGTCCAGCAGCGAGGCGGTCTCGATCGCCAGCACCAGGGCCAGGTAGGGCTGGTGCGGCCCACGCTGGTGCAGCAGCGACTCGCGCACCGCCTCGGTGGTCGGGATGCCCTTGAGCAACTCGGCGAAAGGCTGGTGCATCAGCCGGTCGAGCAGCGAGAACACGCCGCAGATGAACAGCTCGCTGCGGCGCTCGTCGTCGCAGCCGCTGTCGCGGCCCAGCTCTTCCATCAGCAGGCCGCGCCGCACGGCGGCGTAGATCACCGGCTTCATGCTGGCGTCGCGGCTGCCGGCGGCCAGCAACAGCGCCAGCCAGCGCTTCAGGCGCTGGTAGCCCAGCAGCATGATGGCGTGCCGGAAGCTGGTCACCTCCACGCTCAGCCCGAAGGCCGGCGAGTTGATGTAGCGCATCAGCTTGAAGGCCATGGTCGGGTCGTTCTTCATCACCGCTTCCAGCCGGTCGGCCGGCTCCTGGCGGTCGACCCGGTTGATCAGCTCGACGATGGCGCTGAGCTCGGGCTGGGCGCTGCGGCTGGTGCCCGGGCGCTGCGGCGCCGGGTCGTCGATCGGCCAGCCCAGCACCGCGATGGCGCCGCGGCCGAAGGCGTCGGCCATCTGCGCACTGGTCTGCACGCCGGCCTGCACATGCGGGATGTTGCGCGACACGCCGCCGGGCGGCGGCATGCCGTCGCGCCGCTCGTCGGCCAGGTCGATGATGGAATAGGCGAAGCACGGCAGCACCTCGCGCGGCAGCGGCTGCAGCGGCCGGCCCTTGATCAGCAGGGTGTTGCCGCGGGTGTGCAGCGCGGCCAGCGCGTCGGTGCAGGCCAGGTCGCTGGCCATGAAGGCCGGCACCTCCAGCATCATGTTCAGCGGCAGGTCGGTGCGCAGCACCGCGTCCAGCAGCCCCTCGCCGACGATGTTCAGCGACAGCCGGTGCGCCGGGTCGGGCCAGGCGTCGGCCAGCGCCGCCAGCAGCGCGGTCACATCGGGGCGCACCTCCGGGCGGACCGGGAACACGGTCAGGCGCAGCGCGGTGATCGCCTTGTGGCGGTCGATCATCGGCGAATAGCCCAGAGCCACCTGGCCCAGCACGGAGAGGTCGGTCATGGCGGGATTGTGTGCTTCAGCGTGGCGGCCATGCGGCGCGACGACTCACTTGACGTAGTCGAACAGCGACATGCGCTGCACCATGGCATAGCTCTGCAGCGCCGCCTGGTAGCCGGTCTGCTGGTTCTGGAAGGTGCTGATGGCCTGCAGCATGTCCAGGTCCTCGGCGTCGGCCTGCACCGTCTTGGCCCACAGCGCGCGGTCCTGGTTGCGGCCGTCCAGCGCGTCCAGGCGGTTGAGCATGGCGCCGGCCTCGGCCCGGGCGGCCTGCATGTGGCCCATCACCGCGTCCATGTCGCGCAGGCCGGCGTTCACCGTCTGGGCGATCTGGCCGGGGTTGGCGGCCGGGTTCTTCAGCACCGCGATGCTGCGGTCCAGCGCCTCGAACACGTCCAGGTCGGGCGCCGACGGGGTGATGCTGAAGCGGTCACCCGCCACCGGCGTGCCCTTCAGGTGCAACGTCATGCCGTCCACGGTGATGGCCTGGCCGGCGCGGTAGGGCAGGTTGTCGATGGCAGTCGGCGTGCCGCCATTGAGCACGCTGACGCTGAGCACGCCGTTGTTGTCGACCACCTCCACCTGGTAGCTGCCGCCGGTCAGCGCGGCCGGGCCGCTGACCGTGCCGGCGTCGATCCAGCCAGTGCCGGTGTTGGCCGGGTCGGCCGCCGTGGTGAACACGCCGTTGCCGCTGCGCGCCGACAGCCAGATGGCCTGGCCGTCCACGGTGCTGGGCATCAGCTCGGTGGACGACAGCAGGGTCTGGCCGCCGGCGGCGCCGGGTTGCACGCCGCCCGGCGTGTCGAGGAAAGGCAGGGTGGTGGCGCCCTGGCCGCCGAACAGGAAGCCGCCGCCGCCATTGCCCTGGTTGGCCACCGCCAGCAGCTGGCTGCGCAGGTTGGCCAGCTGGTTGGCCTGGGCCTGGCGCTCGGCCGGGCTGTAGCTGCCGTTGCCGGCCGACACCAGGGTCTCGCGGGCACTCTGCAGCAGCTCTCCAGCCTGGCCCAGCGCCGCCTCGGCCAGGGTCATGGCGTTGCGGCTGGCGTCGACCGAGCGCTGCTCGCTGGCGATGCGCTGGCCGCTGAGGTAGGCGCGCTCGGCCCGGGCGGCGCCGGTGGGGTCGTCGCTGGGCTTGTTGATGCGCTTGCCGTTGGTCATGGCGGTCTGCGCCTCGGCCATGTCGCGCTGGCGCTGCTGCAGGCTGTCGACGGCGGCTTCGTAGCGGTTGGCGGTGGAGACGCGCATGGCTCAGGTCCGGTGGAAGGCGGGTGCGGGTGCGGGTTCAGCGTCCGACGCTGTTGAGCAGGGCCTCGAACAGCGTCTGGGAGGTCTGCAGCAGCCTGGCGGCGGCCTGGTAGCTCTGCTGGAACTGGATCAGCCGCGCCGCCTCCTCGTCGAGGTTGACGCCCACGTCGGCGCTCAGCTCGGCACGCGCCCGGGCGGCCACCGTGGCGGTGTTGTCGGCCGAGGCCACCGCGCCCTGCACCCGCACGCCCACATCGGCCAGCACATTGGCATAGGCGTCGCCCACGGTGCTGCCACCGACCAGGCCGCGGTTGGCCAGGTCGTCGAAACGCAGCGCATTGCCGTTGCTGGCGGCCGGGTGGCTGGTGGGCGCCAGGCTGATGCGGTCACCGCTGCGCGCCAGGCCGTTGAGCGACAGCGCCAGGCCGTCGTGGCGGATGGGCGTGCCGGCGCTGTAGCTGCCGGTGGCCAGCGGGTTGTTGCCGGCGTCCAGCAACTCATAGCTGCCGGCGTCGTCGGTGAAGCGCAGCGTCATCGCCTGGTAGCCGTTGGCGGGCGGTGTCTCCACCGTCAGCGCGGCGATGGTGGCGGTGCCGGTGTTGGCCGGGTTCACCACGCCGGTGACCGGGTTGGCGGCGGCCAGACCGCGCGGGTTCTTCAGCACCACGCTGATGCCCGCCGCCGCGTTGGACACCGGCTTGAGCAGGAACGACTCGCCGGGCTGCGGCGCGTTCGGGCCGATGGTGATGGTGAAGCCGTCGATCGTGTCGCCGTCGCTGACCGGCGGGAACAGCTTGCCGTCGGCCAGGCGGGTGAGCTTGTACTGGCCGGCGTTGGCGGTGTCGGGCTCCAGGCTGTATTCGCTGGCCATCAATGCGCCGGGGTCGGCGATGGCGAGGTTCACCGTGGCCAGGTAGGCACCGTCGGCACCGCGCGCGTTGTTGCCGGCCGGCAGCGCCTGCGGGCCCTGGATGCGCAGCAGCGGGCTGCCGGCCTGGCCCTGCAGGTCCAGGCCCAGCGCCTGCTGGGTGTTCAGCGCCAGGCCCAGGCCGCTGACCAGCTGGCCCAGGCGGTTGCGCGCCCCGGCCAGGTCGTTCTCCTGGAAGCGCAGCAGCCCGGCCACCTGGCCTTCGCCGATGGCGCTGGTGGACAACTGGGTGCGCTGGCCGGCGATGCTGATGGCCACGCCGATGCGGCTGGGATCATGCGGGTCGGCCTGCGGCACCAGCTTGAACGAGGCGCCACCCAGCACCAGGGTCTGGCCGCTGCCCACATACACCGCCACCGTCTCATCGGGGCCCAGCACCGTCTGCACCTGCATCTGGGCGCCGATGCGGCGCACCAGTTCGTCGCGCTGGTCGAGCAACTCGTTGGGCGAGTGGCCGCGGTTGGTGGCGGCGGCGATGGCCAGGTTCAGCTTGCCCATCTGGGTGGCCAGGGTGTTGACCTCGGACAGGCCGCCCTGCACGTCATGCACCAGGTTGGCCTGCAGGGACTCGATCTGGTCGCTCGACGAGCGCACCAGCGAGGCGAAGTCCTCCAGCCGGCCCAGCACCGCCTGGCGTGCCGCCAGGTCCGACGGGTTGGCCGCCACGTCGGCAAAGCCGTTGAAGATCTGCGTGGCGGCATGGCCCAGGCCGGCCTCGCCGCTGGCAAACACCTTCTCCAGCTGCGACAGCATGTCGCGCCGCACACCGTCGGCGGCAGCGGCCGACCCGGTGGCCACCGCCTGCTGCGTGAGGAACATGTTGGCCGCACGGCTGACGGTGGACACGGTGACACCGCGGCCGAAGTAGCCCGAGCCGTTGTAGGCGCTGCCGGCCGTGGCCAGTTCCACCGACTGGCGTGAATAGCCCGGCGTGTTGGCATTGGCGATGTTGTTGCTGGTGGTCAGCAGCTGGGCATTGGCGGCATACAGCGCCGACGTGCCGAGCGACATCAGCGAACTCGTGGTCATTTCAGGCCATGTCGCGCTGCAGGCGCAGCGTGGTGGTGATCACCCGGCCCAGCTTGTCGCCGTACAGCGGGTCGGTGGCGTAGCCGGCCTTCTGCAGGCCCATCGCAAAGGCCTTGGCATCGGCCGCGCCTTCGACCACCTTGGCGTAGCGCGGGCTGTTCTTCATCAGGCGGGCATAGTCGGCGAAGGACTCGGCCTCGCTGGCATAGGCGCGGAACTTCTGGATCATCTTGCGCGGCTGGCCGCCGATGTATTCGGTGGTGGTCACATCCACCGTCGGGCCGTTCCAGCTGCTGCCGGCCTTGATGCCGAACAGGTTGTTGCTGTTGGTGCCGTCGCGGCCGATGATCTCGCGCTTGCCCCAGCCGGTCTCCAGCGCGGCCTGGGCCAGCATGAACGGCGCCGGGATGCCGGTCTGGGCAGATGCGCTCTCGGCGGCTGCGGTGTGCTGGCGCACGAAGCCGGCGGCGCTCTTCTCCGGCACCTTGGGCGTGCTGTTGGGCTCCTGCACCGTGGGCAGGCTCTCGTTGGCGCGCCGGGTGCCGGGGATCGGGCCGGGCACCATGCCCATCTGGCGCTCCAGCTGTTTCTCGATCACCTCCGACAGGCTGCCCGGACGGCCGGCCATCTTGCTGGCCAGTTGCGCATCCAGCAGTTCGGTGCCCAGCTTGGTGCCGGCGTTGTCCAGCATGCCGCTGGCTTCGGTGGAAGCGCGCATGGTCTTCAGCAGCTCGCCCATGAAGAGCGATTCGAACTGCTTGGCCGCCTCGCGCGCAGCACCCTTGGGGTTCTGCACCGCGTCGCGCTTGAGACCGTCGAGGCTGCGGCCGACGGCGGCCAGCTTCGCATCGGCCGCGCGGTCTGCCGCAGCAACCGGCTGAAACGTCAATGTGGAAGAAAGGGACGGCATCAAGTTCTCCTCGGCATGACAGGCGCCAACTGGCCAGGCAAGCAAACGCCGCAGAACCGGCTTTGCCGGGCTGCTGGCGGTGCCCCCCTGGGGGGGAGCGCCGCAGGCGCTTCGGGGGGGGGCGTCATATCACCTCGATCTCGGCATTCAGGGCGCCGGCGCTCTTCATCGCCTGCAGGATGGCCTGCAGGTCCTGCGGCGTGGCACCCAGGGTGTTGAGGGCACGCACCACATCGGCCAGCTTGGCCCCGGCAGGCAGGTGCATCAGCTGCCCGCCTTGCTGGGTGATGGCGATGTCGTTCTTTTCGGACTGCACCGTCTGCCCGCCGGCCAGCGCATTGGGCTGGCTGACCATGGGCGTGGCACTGACGGTGACGGTGAGCGAGCCATGCGCCACCGCGCAACTGCCCAGCGTCACCGATTCATTCATCACCACCGAGCCGGTGCGCGAGTTGATCACCACGCGTGCTGCGGGCCGCTGCAGGCTCACGTCCAGGTTCTCCAGGTCGGCCACGAAGGCCACGTGGTCGGCCGCCTGCGGCGGCATGCGCACCCGCACGACACGGCCGTCCACCGCCTGGGCCGTGCCGGGCCCCTTGGCGCGGTTGATGGCGTCGGCCACCGCGCGGGCGGTGGCAAAGTCGTTGCTCTGCAGGTCGAGCTGCAGCACGCCGTTGTGGCTCATCACCATCGGCACCGCACGTTCCACCATGGCGCCTTCGGGCACCCGGCCGGACGCCAGGTGGTTGATCTGCACCTTGGCACCGCCGGCCGAGGCGCCCGCGCCACCGACGATCAGGTTGCCCTGGGCGATGGCATAGATCTGCCCGTCGGCGCCGCGCAGCGCGGTCTGCAGCAGCAGGCCGCCGCGCAGGCTCTTGGCATTGCCGGCGGACGAGACATTGACGTCGATGCGCTGGCCAGGCTGGGCGAAGGGCGGCAACTCGGCCGTCACCACCACCGACGCGAGGTTGCGCGGCTGCATGGTCACGCCCGGCGGCAGGGTGATGCCGTTCTGCTGCAGAAAGGCGGCCAGCGCCTGCGGCGTGAATGGCGCCTGGGTGGCCTGGTCGCCGGTGCCGTCCAGCCCGAACACCAGGCCGAAGCCGGTGAGCTGGTTGGGCCGCACCCCCTGCACCTTGGCCACCTCCTTGATGCGCGCGGCCTGCACCGGCCACCACACTGCCGCACTGGCGGCGAACAGGCTGGCCAGCACCACCAGCCGCAGCAGGCGGTCGGGATCGAACTGCCCGACGCGCAAGCGGCGCAGCCAGGCAGCCGCCGCAGAGCCGGCCCTGCCGGGCCGCTGGGGCTGCCCACTTGAGGCAGAGGCGCCGAAGGCGCTTCGGGGGCGGCTCATATCGGCAGCACGTTGAGGAAGAAGCGGCCCAGCCAGCCGATCGATTGCGCCTCGGCGGCCTGGCCGCGGCCGCGCTGCATCACCCGCACATTGGCGACCAGCGTGCTGGAGATGGTGTTGCCCGGTGCGATGGCGCGCGGGTCGACCTGGCCCGAGAAGCGCAGCACGTCGACATTGGCGTTGACGCCGATCTGCTTCTCGGCCGAGACGATCAGGTGGCCGTTGGACAGCACCTGCACCACCGTGGCGGTGATCACGCCGGAGAAGTCGTTGCTGTTCTCGGTGGTGCCGTTGCCGGAGAAGTCGCTGTTGCTGTTGCCGGTGGCGCTGGCCCGGGTGAGCGCGCTGCTCTTGAGGAAGGGCAGCGCGCTCACGCCTGCGTCGACCGAGCTCTTGCGGTTGACGCTGCTGGTGCTCTTCTGCACCGCGCTGACCTTCTCGGTGATGGTGATGTTCAGCGTGTCGCCGACCATGCGCGCGCGGTGGTTCTCGAACAGCGGCCGGTAGCGGTCGGCCTGGAAGATGGCGCCGGTGAGCAGCGGCGGATCGCTGGCAGCCGACGGCGCCGGATCGCCCACCGGCATGGCCGCGCTGGGCTGCACCAGATCGACCAGCGGCACCTGCTGCAACCGCTCGCCCAGGCTGGCGCAGCCGGTGAGCGACAGGACAGCCAGACAGGCGGCGGCGCGACGAAGAAGTGTCTGCATGGTGGTCCCGATGCCTGCGGTCACAGCTGCGCCAGCTTCTGCAGCATCTGGTCGGAGGTCTGCACTGCCTTGGAATTCAACTCGTAGGCGCGCTGGGTCTGGATCATCGTCACCAGCTCCTCGACCACATTGACATTGCTGGTCTCCAGGCTGCCGTAGGACAACGAGCCCAGGCCGCCGGAATCGGGCGCGCCGGCCTGTGGCGCACCGGATGCGGCGCTCTCGGCAAACAGGTTCTCGCCGCGCGGGTCCAGCCCGCCGGGGTTGACGAAGCCGGCCAGCTGGATCTGCCCCAGCTGGGTGGGCGCGGTCTGGTTGGCGGCTGTGGTCACCTCGACGATGCCGTCCTTGGTGACGTTGATCGACAGCGCGTTCACCGGGATGGTGATACCCGGTTGCAGCAGGTAGCCGCCGTTGGTCACCAGCTGGCCCTGGGCATTGGTCTTGAAGCTGCCGTCACGGGTGTAGCCGGTGGTGCCGTCGGGCATGGTCACTTGAAAGAAGCCGTGGCCCAGCACCGCCATGTCGTAGGCGCCGCCGGTCTGCTGCAGGTTGCCCTGCGCGAAGTTGCGCGCCGTGCCCACCGGCTTGACGCCCAGGCCCAGTTGCAGGCCGGTGGGCAGCTGGGCCTGCTCGGCGTTGTTGGCGCCGGCCTGGCGCAGGTTCTGGTACATCAGGTCCTCGAACACCGCATGGCTGCGCTTGTAGCCGGTGGTGGCGGTGTTGGCCAGGTTGTTGGCGATGGCGTCCAGCGCGGTCTGCTGGGCTTCCATCCCGGTCTTCGAAATCCACAGTGATCGGATCATGCGGCGCCCCTGGTTGCCTGGTCTCGTGGGCGATGATCGCGGCAACTTGAGCCCGCCCAACAAGCAAAAAGCACCGCCAGGGCGGTGCTTCTCTCGGCTGGGCGGCTGCTCAGCTGTTCGACAACAGGCGGGTGGCGGACTGCTCGCGCTCCTGCGCGGTCTGCAGCATCTTCATCTGCTGCTCGAACTGGCGCGCGGCGGAGATCATCGCCACCATCGACTCGATCGGGCTGACGTTGCTGCCCTCCAGCGCCTCGGTCTGCAGGCCGGCGGCGGCATCGGCGGGCAGGTCGTCGCCGGCGGCGGCGCGGAACAAGCCGTCGCTGCCGCGCAGCAGCGGCGCCTCGGGCGTCACCAGCTTGATGCGGCCCACGCCCTGCGGCGCGCCGGTGCCCACCGTGGCCGTCACCGTGCCGTCACCGCCGACCAGCACCCGTGCGTTCGGCGGCACGGTGATCGGCCCGCCGTCACCCACCACCTGCAGGCCGCCACGGGTGACCAGCAGGCCTTCGGTGTTGACATCCAGCGCGCCGGCGCGGGTGTAGGCCTCGGTGCCGTCGGTCGCCTGCACCGCCAGCCAGGCATTGCCGCGCATCGCCACGTCCAGGTTGCGGCCGGTCGCCGCCACCGGGCCCGGGTCGGGGTTGTAGCCGGGCGTGGTCTCGATCGCATAGACCCGGGTGCTGGCACCGTCGCCCAGCACCGGCACGGCGCGAAAGGCCGTCAGCTCGGCGCGGAAGCCGGTGGTCGACGCATTGGCCAGGTTGTGCGCCAGCACGTCCTGGCGCAGCATGTTGGCCTTGGCCCCGGCCATGGCCAGGTAGATCACGCGGTCCATGGCGCTTCAGCGGGCTGTCATCAGCGCAGGTTGACCAGGGTCTGCAGCACCGAGTCCTGCGTCTTGATGGTCTGCGCGTTGGCCTGGTAGATGCGCTGGGCCACCATCATGGCCACCAGTTCCTGGGTCAGGTCGACGTTGCTCTCCTCGACCACACCCGCTTGCAGCACGCCCAGGTTGCCGCTGCCCGGCGTGCCCGGTACCGCATCACCCGATTCGTAGGTGGAACCCCAGACATTGCCGCCCAGAGGCTGCAGACCCTGCACGTTGCGGAACGTGACCAGCTCGATCTGCCCCACCGGTGTGCTCTGGCCACTGGAATAGGTGGCCAGGATGATGCCGTTGGGCTGCACCTTGATCGCATTCAGCTGCCCGGGCGGAAAGCCGTCCTGCGTGACGTTGGTGACGCCGAAGATCGCACCGTACTGCGTCAAGGTGGCCAGGCTCAGCTCCACGCCCGCGATCGGTTCGGTCACCGCGCCCTGAAAGTTGCTGGTGGCCGGCACGTCGAACGGGATCAATTCCAGCGGCAGGCTGGCATCGTTCGGGTTGATCGGCGCGCTGCCATTGGGCGGAAAGGTCAGCGTGGTGATCGGCTGCGGCAGGCCACCGCCGTCGGGGTTGATCACTGCGCCATTGGCAGCGGCATAGACATTCCAGGTGTCGGCCGCCGACTTCTGGAAGTAGTAGGTCAGCGAGACTTCCTGGCCCTTGCTGTCGTAGACGTTGACCGACGTGGCATTGCTGTAGGTCTTGGCATTGTTGAAGTCGATGGGGAGCGGTTCGCTTGGATCGAAGGTGATGGTGGCGCGGGCGTCGAGGTTCAGCTCCAGCGTGACAGCCTTGGTCACGCTGGGCTTGATGCCGGCGGTGGGCAGCACCATGGGCTGGGCCTGGCCCGGCACCAGCACGCCCTGGTCATTGGCCGGATAACCCAGCAGGCGCGCGCCCTGGGTGTTGACGACGAAACCGTCGCGGTCCACCTTGAACTGGCCGTTGCGGCTGTACTGGTTGTTGCCGCTCAGGTCCTTCAACTGGAAGAAACCACCGCCGTTGATGGCGATGTCCAGCGGGCCGTCGGTGGACTTGAAGCTGCCCTGCGAGAACTGCTGCGTCACCGCTGTCTGACTGACCCCCAGGCCGATGGAACTGGCACCGCCCGAGACGGCGCGCGCATACACATCGGCAAACTCGGCCCGTGCCACCTTGGCGCCCACGGTGCTGGCATTGGCCACGTTGTTGCCGATCACCTCGAGGTTGCGCGCCGAGGCGGTCAGGCCGGATACACCTTGCTGGAAACTCATGAAATCTCTCCTGGGGAAACGCAGCCGGGCCGGCCGTGGCAGCCGTCCGGATCGGGACAAACTGGGGCGGCCGGGCTCAGAGCCTGAGAGTTATTCGGGCGTGCCCGAACAGCGCGTCAAAGGGCGCCCGATCTAGGCGCAAAGCGCAGCCATAGCCCGGGCTATGGCGAGCATTTGCAACGACGAGCGGGGGCACTTTGGCGTGATGAGCGGGCATGAACGAAAGACTCTCAGGCTCTCAGCCCGCCGCCGGCGGCCGGCCGGCCTGGCGCAGCGCGTCGGCCAGTTGCACCGGGGTGAAGGGCTTGGCGATGACCTGGTCCATGCCCGCGTCCAGGCAGGCCTGGCGGTCGGTGTCGGTGGCGGTGGCGGTGAGCGCCACGATCGGCAGGCGCTGCAGGCCCAGCATGCGCTCCTGGCGGCGGATGTCGGCGGTGGCGGCCAGGCCGTCCATCACCGGCATGCGGCAGTCCATCAGCACCAGTTCGGGCCGGTCGGTCGCGCGCAGTGCGCGGCCCACCGCCTGCTGGCCGTCGGCCACCCGCTCGTAACGCACGCCCAGGCTGTCGAGGTAGGCACCGACGATCAGCGCATTCACCTCGTCGTCCTCGGCCACCAGCACCAGCCGCGGCAGGCGCGGGCCGGCGGGGGCTCGGCCCGGCATCGCGGCGCCGGGCACTGCCACCGGCGGCAGCAGCGCCTCGAAGCTGAACACCGAGCCCTGGCCCGGCTCGCTGCGCACGCTGATGTCGCCGCCCATGGCGATGGCGATTTCGCGCGCGATGGTCAGGCCCAGGCCCACGCCGTCGGTGGTGGCAGCGGTGCCGCCGGTGCCAGGGGCGCCGGTCGGCACCACCTGGTGGAAGGGCTGGAAGATGCGCGCCAGCTCGGCCGCGCTGATGCCCTGGCCGGTGTCGGCCACCGACAGCGCCACCCAGTCGGGCCGGTCGCCGGGCCGGGCCTGCAGCGTGATGCTGCCGCTGCGGGTGAACTTCAGCGCATTGCCCAGCAGGTTGTTCAGCACCTGGCGCAACCGTGCTGCGTCGCCGCGCACCCAGCAAGGCCGCGGCAGCTGCAACTGCAGCTGGACCTGCAGCCCCTTGTCGGCCGCCCGCAAGGCGAACAGCTCGGCCTGCTCGTCCAGCAGCGCGGCCAGGTCGAAGTTGTCGACCTTCAGCACGAAGTGGCCAGCGTCGATGCGCGACACCTCCAGCAGGTCGTTGATCAGGCCCAGCAGCTGGGTGCCGCAGCTCTCGATCAGCGTCAACCGGTGGCTCAGCGTGGGGTCGCTGGCGCCCAGGTGCAGCAGGCGGGTGAGGCCCAGCATGCCGTGCAGCGGGGTGCGCAGCTCGTGGCTGACCTTGGCCAGGAAGCGCTTGCGCTCGGCGCTCTGCTCCTGCACCAGGCGCAGGGCGGCGTCCTTCTCGGCGGCCAGTGCGTCGGCCTGCAGGCGCAGCAGCATGCCGGCGGCCAGCCGCTGCGAAGTGGCCTGCGCGGTGGCCAGCAGCAGCACGGCCAGCAGCAGCTGGCCCAGCGCGGTGAACTGGGCGATGTCGTCCTGCCGCTGCGCCAGGCCCAGCGCCATCGGCAGCAGCATCGGCAGCACGTAGGCGGCGGTGGCGGCCAGACGCACCTGCAGGCCGAAGGTGGCGACGCAGCTGACGCCGTCCAGCGCGGCCACCACCAGGGCAGCCAGCGGCACGCTCTGGCCCATCATCGCCCAGCCGGCCACGCCCCACACCAGGCCGTCCAGCGCCAGCAGCGCCAGCGTGGCGCGCTGCCAGCGCGCGACGTGGGCGTGGACGTGGTCGCCGCCATCGGCCTGCGCTGCCCAGGCTGCCGCCAGCACCATGCGCGCACCGGCCACCAGCAGCTTCACCGCCACCCAGGCCGCCAGCAGCTGCTGCGGCAGGCCGTCGCCCAGCTTGGTGTGCAGGTAGCCGGCCAGCATCAGCGCGAAGGCGGTGGCTGCCAGCGTGCCCAGCCGGGTGTGCAGCAGCACCATGCGCATCTGCTCCTGCGCGACCACCGCGCGGTGGGCGGGCAGCAGGTGCAGGCCGATCTCGCGCGCAGAGCGCTCCAAGGCGGACGGGCCGGACCAGAACGAACGCAGCATGACGGTGCAGCTCCCTGCAAACGATCGGTGGACGCGCCCTGCAAGACACCGGCAACCGGGCCGGCGCCGCTGCGGGCGTCTGTGTGTCCGCAAGCCGAGTATGGGGGTGAAGACCGGGTCGCGGGACAGCTGGCTGCACGCGGCCTTTCAGCGCCTTGCAGCTGATACGCCTGCTTGCAATCGGCATGTTTGCAATCGGCATGCTTGGGATCGGCCTACTCGGGATCGGCATGCTTGGGATCGGCATGCTCGGGATCGGGCTGCATGAAACTGCGCGCCCGCCGCCGTGTCCGCCCGGTGGTGGTGGCATCATCGTCGCCCCGGCTTTCCGCCCTGCACTGCACACCCTGATGGACGCTCCCACCAATGCCCTGCTGATCGACGGCGATGCCCCGCTGTCGCTGCCCGACTTCGCGCGCATCGGCGCCGATGACTTCCGCCCCGCCATCGACCGCGGCATGCAGCTGCACCGCGACGAACTCGCCGCGCTGGCCGCGCAAGCAGCGGCACCCGACTTCCACAACAGCGTGGCCGCGTTCGACCGCAGCGGCGCCTTGCTGGGCCGGGTGCTGCCGGTGTTCCACAACCTCACCGCGTCGGCCACCTCGCCCGCGCTGCAGGCGGTGCAGCGCGCCCTGGCGGCGCCGCTGGCGGCGCACTTCAGCGCCGTCTACCAGGACATGGCGCTGTTCCAGCGCATCGACACCGTGCACCAGGCACGCCATGGCGCCGCCCTCACGGCCGAGCAGCTGCGCCTGGTGGAGCGCACCCACCGCGACTTCACCCGCCAGGGCGCCCAGCTGCCGCCAGAAGCGCGCGCCGAGTTCGCCGCCATCCAGGGCCGGCTGGCCGAGCTGAACACGCTGTTCGCGCAGAACCTGCTGCACGACGAGAACGCCTTCACCCTGCCGCTGTCCGACGAGGCAGCAATGGACGGGCTGCCCGAGTTCGTGCGCGCCGCTGCGCGCCAGGCTGCTGCCGAGCGCGGCCTGCCGCAGCCGGTGATCACGCTGGGGCGGTCGCTGATCCTGTCGTTCCTGGGCTTTTCACGCCGGCGTGACCTGCGTGAACAGGTCTGGCGCGCCTGGGTCGGCCGCGGCGCGCAGGCCGGCGCGCACGACAACCGCCCGGTGGCGCAGCTGATCCTGGCGCTGCGCCAGCGCCAGGCTGCGCTGATGGGCTGTGCCAGCTATGCCGACTACAAGCTGGCCGACACCATGGCGCAGACGCCCGACCGGGTGTGGGCGCTGCTGGACGACGTCTGGCAGCGTGCGCTGCCGGCGCTGGACCGTGAGCGCGCGCTGCTGCGCGGGGCGATGGACGAGGCCGGCGCCACCCATCCCCTGGAAGCCTGGGACTGGCGCTACTGGGCCGAGCAGGTGCGCCAGGCCCGCTATGCGCTGGACGACGCCGCGTTGAAGCCCTACTTCCCGTTGCCGGCGATGGTGGCAGCGGCCTTCGAGTGCGCGCAGCGGCTGTTCGGCCTGCGCTTCACCCCGCGCACCGACCTGGCCGGCTACCACCCCGATGTCGCCGTCTACCAGGTGGACGACGCGGCCGGCCAGCCGATCGGCCTGTTCCTGCAGGACAACTTCTCGCGCCCGGCCAAGCGCAGCGGCGCCTGGATGAGCATGCTGGCCGTGCAGCACCGCAACACCGCCGACGGCATGCCGCAGCTGCCGGTGGTGCTGAACAACAACAACTTCGCCCGCGGCGAGCCGGGCACGCCCACGCTGCTGTCGCCCGACGACGTGCGCACCCTGTTCCACGAATTCGGCCACGGCCTGCACGGGCTGCTGAGCGACGTGGGCTACGAGCGCCTGTCGGGCACCCGGGTGCTGCGCGATTTCGTCGAGCTGCCGTCGCAGCTGTTCGAGCACTGGGGCCAGGAGCGCGAGGTGCTGCGCCGCCATGCCCGCCATTGGCAGACCGACGAGGCCATCCCCGAGGCCCTGCTCGACAAGCTGGAGGCCGCGCGCCGCTTCGGCCAGGGCTACGACACGGTGCGCTACACCGCCAGCGCCATCCTCGACCTGGCTGCCCACCAGGTTGCACACGACAGCGCGACGCCGGTCGACGACATCGACCGCTTCGAAGCCGACACGCTGGCCGCGCGCGGCCTGCCTGCGGACAGCGGCATCGCCCACCGCATGCCGCACTTCCAGCACCTGTTTGCCGGTGACAGCTATGCCGCCGGCTACTACGTCTACCTGTGGGCCGAGGTGCTGGAAGCCGACGCCTGGCAGGCCTTCGTGGAGGCCGGCGACGCCTTCGACCCCGGCGTGGCGGCCCGGCTGCACGCCGAGATCTACAGCCGCGGCGACAGCGTGGAGCCGGGTGCGGCCTACCGCGCCTTCCGCGGCCGCGATGCCGGCGTGGCGCCGATGTTGCGCGCGCGCGGGCTGATCGACTAGCCCGCCCCCGCCCTGGGGCAACCACCTAGACCGGGCTCCCTCCCGGCACAGGCGGCGGCCGCCGACAATCAATCGGTTCCCGGTTCTTGCATGCAAGCCATGGCCACCCGTCACCCCCACACCGGCGCCCCCAGCCGGCTGCACTCGCTGATCGAATGGCGGGCGCTGGCCGAGATGGCGCTGCTGCCCGTCACCTGGCCAGCGCTGACCCAGTTGCCGCGCGGCGACGGCCACCCGGTGCTGCTGCTGCCCGGCTTCATGGCCGACGAGGGCTCGCTGTTCGCGCTGAAGGCCTTCCTGGGCGGCCGCGGCTATGCGGTGCAGACCTGGGGCCTGGGCCGCAATCTCGGCTTCCAGCGCCGCCATGCGCAGGCGCTGGAGCAGAAGATCCGCCACCTGCACCACAGCAGCGGCCGGCGCGTCAGTCTGGTGGGCTGGAGCCTGGGCGGCGTGTTCTCGCTGTACGGCGCGCTGCAGGCACCCGAGTGCGTGCGCCAGCTCATCACCCTGGGCAGCCCGGTCAACGTGGGGCCCGAGGGCAGCCAGGCCTCACCGCTGGTGAAGGCGCTCTACCGCATGGTGGCCCACCCGCTGGGCGCCGAGGTGCATGTGATGCAGCCGCGCGCCAAGCAACTGCGCGAGCACCTGTTGCCGGCCGTGCCGATGAGCTGCCTCTACAGCATCAGCGACGGCGTGGTGCCGCCGCAGGAGGCCACGGTGGACGGCCCCGGGCAGCAATGCGAGAACATCCGCGTGGCCGGCAGCCACACCGGCCTGGGCTTCAATGCCATGGTGCTGTGCATCGTGGCCGACCGGCTGGCCCAGCCCGAGGGCGACTGGAAGCCGTTCAACCCGGCCGGCTTGCCCGGCGCGCTCTACCGGCTGATGACGCACGCGGCCGTGCCGCTTTAGGATTGCTCTCGGGCGACTGCGCCGCTGCGGCGCGCGCCGCGCGGGCTGCGGGCTTGGCCAGCCTCGGCTTGGACAGCTCTGGCCTGACCAGCTTCGGCTTGGCAGCCAGCAGCCGGCGCACCGGCCGCCGGCGGGTCAGCGCCAGGTACTCCTGGAAGCTGTCACGCAGGCATTGCGCAAACACCTCGGGGTCGGGCATCAACTCGCGGCAGCAGGTGGGCGAGATCACCAGCCGGCCGTCGTAGCGGGTGACCGCGAAGGCCAGGCCCAGCCCGTCGGTGATCGGCAGGATGGCCGAGAAGTAGCTCAGCCGCGCGCCGCACAGGTACATCGGCTGCGACAGCGCCGGCAGATGCGCCAGCGTGCAGTTGGCCGGCGGCGTGCTGCTGCCCAGGCGCGCGCTGGCACGGCCGACCAGGCGCCGGCTCCAGGCCAGCAGCGCGGCAGACGCCTGCTCACCGGCCTCGGCCAGCGCCGGACTGCCCAGCAGCCGCGCTACCTCGTCGGGTGCGTCCTGCGCCTGCGCGGCCAGCGTGGTCAGGCGCTGGCGCGCGTCGGCGAGGTCGGTGCCCAGGCGCACATGGCGCCAGCGCAGCGGGAGCGGGCCGCTGGCGTCCGCCTTGGCCGCCTTGGCCACCTTGGCCGGGTTGCACGGCGTGGTCGGCGCGGGCTCGGGCACGATGGCCGCCAGGCTGTGGGTCGGAGGCAACTCGCCCTGGGCGTCGAGGTAGCGGCGCAGGGCGCCGCCGATCACTGCGGCCACCGCATCGTCCAGCGTGGCACCGGGCACCAGGGCGCGGATGGCCTCGAACTCGGCATCGGTGAAGCGCCGGGTCTCGAACACCCGGTGCGGCGAGACGATGGCGTTGAAGCGGGTGGGCGGCAGGTTCTGCGGGCGCAGCAGCATCTCGCTGGCCAGCGCCACCGCCGCCGGCGCCATGCTGGTGGCCACCCGCAGCAGCGGGCGCGCCAGGCGCAGCGGTGCGGTGGCCGACTGCACCAGCCCGCGCCGCACCAGGCCGAACCGGCCCGGGGCCGAATCGGCAAACCAGGGCGCCGGTGGCGGCGGCGCCCGTGGCGCCGCGCTGGTGTCGTAGAGCAGGCTGCTCAAGGCGCCCAGGCCGTGCAGGTCCACCGCCGCGAGGTGGGTCTTGAACAGCAGCGCGAAGCTGCCCGGCGGCAGGTCGAGAAAGCTGTCCAGGCCCTCGATGACATAGGCCTCCCACAGCGGCCGGTCCAGGTCGAGCGCGCGGGCATGGATGCGCGAGACCTGGATGCAGAACTGCCGCCAGTCGCCCGGCTTGGGCAGGGCGATGTGGCGGACGTGGTACTCCAGGTCGAAGTTCGGGTCGTCCACCCAGTACGGGTGGTCCAGCCCCAGCGGCACCCGCTGCAGCCGCTGGCGGAACAGCGGTGCGGCCGACAGCCGGCCCTCGATATGGGCCAGGATCTGCTTGAAGCGCACCACGCCGCCGGGCGCGGTGCGCTGGTCGTGGATGTGCAGCAGGCTGACGTTGGCGTTGGCCTGCGTGGTGTCGGTGTACAGGAAGCCGGCGTCGTGCCCGCTGAGTTGTCGCATCGGCATCGGCAGGCCCGGCTGCTGTCAGACCAGGATCAGGCGGCGGCCACGGTGGCAGCGGCGTGCTGCGCGGCCCGCACCACGGCAGCAGCTTTGCGGCGGGTGCGCTGCACCGGCTTGGCAGCCAGGGCCTTCTTCACCGGCTGCTTGGCGGCCAGCTTCTTCGCCTGGGCGCGGACAGCCTTCACCGGCTTGGCGACAGCCTGCACGGTGGCGTCTGCTGCCTTGGCGGCTTGCGCCTTGGTGCGGCGGGCGGCGGTCTTGGCCTTGGCCTTGACAGCGGTCAAGGCGGTCTTCACCTCGGCCGCCACATCGGAAGCGACGTCGGCCACCGCATCGGCCACCGCATCGGTGGCATCGGCCTTGGCGCGGCGCACCCGCTTGCCGGCCAGGGCGGCCTTGCGGGCCTTGGCACCGGCGGCCACATCGGCCAGCTTCTCGGCGCCCGAGGCCAGGCGCTCGGACAGCGCCAGCGCCACCTGGGCACCCGGCAGGCTGATGCGCACGGCGGCCTGCAGGCCGCTGGCCACCACCTTGTTGTCGACACCGCCGGCCAGCGCAGCCACGCGCCTGACCTGGCTGCTGACGCCGTCGGCGCTGCTCTCGATGGCGCGGCTGGTGCGCTCGCTCACCGCCTGCAGGCCCTGGTGGGCCAGGTTGCCGAGGTTGTCGCCGGCGCGGCGCAGGGCAGCGGCCAGGGCGGGCACATAGGGCTCGGCGCCACGCTGGGCGACCTGGTCGACGCTGTCGCGCACTGCGGCGATCAGGCGCTGGCCGCCGCTGCGGTAGGCACGCAGGGTACGCTCGGCGGCGTGGCGGTAGTTGGCAACGGTCTTCAGGGTGACAGTGCGCAGGCTGGTGGTGGTCATGGTGGTCCTGGTGATGAAGTGAAGTGGGTGGATCAGTGATCGTTGGGTGCCGTGCAGCACCGATGACGAGAGTGTGACCAGGACCACATAGAGAGCGAAACCCAAAAACACGGGTTCACCCTAGGCTTTGCACTCCAATTTTGCGCTGCGGCGCAGAATGGCCGGATGGCACACACCGACCGTGACGACGATCCCACCCGCGCACTGGACGACTTCGTTCGGCGCATGCGCCATCCGGCCAGCCCACCCACGGCAGCGCCAGACCTGGGCGGTCTGGGCAAACGGCTGCACACCGGCGCCCCGACCGCCCCGCACCGCGGCGGCGTGCTGCGCAACGGCCAGCGCTGGGATGCCGACGACGTGGAAGACGTGCCCGTCGTCGAACTGCCCCGGCCGCAACCCCCGAGCACCGGCATCCCGCAGGTCACCTTGCCGACGGTGGACCTGCAGGCCGAGCAGGTGCAGGCGGCGCGGCAACCCGAGGTCGATCTGCCTGCGGTGCAAAGCCCGCCGCCGCCCAGTGCCCAGGCGCTGGAAGACGCCACCCGCAGTGCCAGCGAGTTCGCCGCGTCGCAGTGGGATCTGGACGCGCTGGCCACCAACGCGCCAGTGTGGCAGCCCGACCCGGCCGCGCTGCAGTTGCGCGCGGCCTCCCACCCGCGCGTGCTCGAGCGTTGGCAGCCCGGCGCCTGGGTCGGGGCGGTGCGCATGGTGTTCGACAGCGCCACCGAGTTCGTCACCACCGCCAACGGCGCGGCGGTGGAGACCTGGCCGCCACACCGCCTGCTGCTGCTGTGGCCGCCGCAGGCCACGGCCGGCCAGCCCGGGCGCTGGCCGCAGCAGGCCCAGTTGCTGGCGGTGCCGGCCCGGCAGGTGGCGGTGGCTGCGCTGGGCCTGCTGCCCGACGACGCGCTGCTGTGGCTGATGCCCGAGACCGACGGCGTCGACTGGGCGCTGGGCGCCGACCTGGTGCTGCACCACATGCCGACGCTGCGGCCGTTCCAGGTCCAGCAGCTGCGCGCCTTCGTCGAGGCCGAGCGCGAGGCGGCCTTCGCGCGGCTGAACGACCGTTACCACCAAGCCGTGCCCGGGGCAGCCGTCGTGGCGCGCTGAACCAGCGCTGCGGCTGGCACGCTGGCGGCCTGCCAGGCTCACCGGCTCACCGGCCGGCCCGGTCGAGATCGGCCAGCAGCAGCCGGTCGTCGGCGCGTGTGCTGTGCGCCAGCCGCGCGCGTGCGGCGGCGGTGTGCTGCGCCGCCGACGCCGGCTCGGCGCCTACGGCCTGCGCCAGCGCGATCTGGCCATGCGCGCGTGCCGCGTCGCCGCCGGCGGGGTCGAACCGGGTCCAGAACTGCCCGGCCTGCCGCAGGCTGCCCAGCGCGCCCTGCGCATCGCCACGATCGAGCCGTGCCCGGCCCGGTGCCAGGCGCAGTGCCAGGCGCAGGTCGGCCAGATCGGGCGAGTCTTTGCCGGCGGGCTGCGACAGCGCGCCCTCGGTGGCCCCGAGGAACCCGATGTGCGCGCCGGCGCGTCCGGCCCGGAACTGCGCCAGCGCGAGCGCGATGCGCACGCTGTTGCGCATCGTCGCGTTGCCTTGGTTCGCGAGATGGCGGTCTGCGCCGGCCACCAGCCGCAGTGCGTCGTCGTGGCGGCCCGGCAGGCTGCGCACGCCTGCAGCGTGCATCGCGGTACAGGCCCGCCAGGCTGTTGTGCGTCGGCCCGAGCAGTCGACGCGCGCCCGCAGCAACGCCCCGTACTCCACGGTGGCCTCGCGGAACCGCCCTTCGGACGACAAGCCCGGCGCAACGATCTGGCGCGCCTCCAGCACCGGCTCGGCGCGGCGTTCGGGGTACAGCTTCTCGACCAGCTGCAAGGCACGCCGGGCGGGCTCGGTCACGCCTGGCAGGCGCGCGATCTGCCGGGCATTGGCCGGCGCCATCCAGGCGCGCAGCTGGACGATCTCGGGCACGTCGGGCGCGCCCTGGGCGAGCGCGACCGCCTGCTCGGCGCGCGCCACCGCCTCGCCGTACGCGTCACCAGCGCCCAGCAGCGCCACGCTGAGCACGCCCAGCGTGGCCACCCGCTGCGCCCGCGGCGTGGCGGCGTCGCGGGTGGCCACTCATGGCGGCCGCCACCGTCTGCACGCGGTGTCGCTGCACGAACTTGCCGGCGCGGCAGGCCGATGCATCGGGCTGCGCGCTGACCGGTTCATTGGCCAGATGCCGGCCGAGGTCTTGCGCAAAGGCGTCGATGGTGGCGTAGCGCGCGCCCGCCGGCTTCTTCCGCGCCTTGTCGAGGATGGCGTCGAGGTCGCCCCGCAAGGCCTTGCGCACCGCAGCGTCGGCCACCGTGTTGCTGGCGCGCGGCGCGTCGATGCCGGTGATCGCCTCCTCCAGCTCGGCCGGGGAGCCGCGCTTCAGGCGGTAGGGGCGTGCCCCCGTCAGCAGTTCACAGGCCACGACGCCGAGCGAGTACCTATCGCTCGCGGCACCCAGGCCCTGGTCCTGCACCTGCTCCGGGCTGGCGTAGTCCAGGGTCATCGCCCGCCCGGCCAGGTCGGTCGGCGCCGCAGCTGGCGCACCGTTGCCCTGCACGAGCTTGGCGATGCCGAAATCGAGCAGCTGCACCTGCCCGTCGTCGGTGACCAGGATGTGGGAGGGCTTCAGGTCGCGGTGGATGACCAGCCGGGCGTGCGCACAGGCCACCGCTTCGCCCACCTGCAGCAGCAGCGCCACGCGCTGGCGCACCGTCAGTGCCTTGCCCCTGGCGCAGGCGTCGATCGGCTGCCCCTGCACGAACTCGAGCGCCAGCCAGGGCCGCCCGAGCTGGTCGACCCAGGCGTCGTCCAGGCGCGCGGTGCGCGGGTGCTCCAGCGTGGCCAGGATGTTGCGCTCGCTGGCCAGGCGTTCGGCCAGCCCGCGCGCCCAGCTCAGCCGCAGCAGCTTCAGCGCCACCTGGCGCTTCAACTGCCCGTCGGCGTGCTCGGCCAGCCACACGCTGCCCATGCCGCCTTCGCCGATCTGGCGCAGCAGCAGCCAGGGGCCGATCAGCGCGCCCGCGGCGGGCGCTGCGCTGAGCGCGTCCGCCCCGCCTGGCGGCAACTTCGGCAGCGTGTGCAGCAGGTCGCCGCTGCTGCCGGCCGCCGGCAGCGCCAGCAGGCGCCGCAGCGTGTCGATCACCGGCCCTGCCGCCGCAGGCAGGCCGTGCAGCCAGGCGGCGCGCGCGTCGGGCGGCAGCGTCAGGGCTTCATCGAGCACTGCGTTCAGAGCGCCCCCCGGACCCGCCGCTTCGCGTCGGGCCCCCCGAGGGGGGGATGAGGAAACTTGGGAGCGGCCCGGCGTCTCCGTATGAGCGCCCCCAGACCCGCCGCTTCGCGTCGGGCCCCCCGAGGGGGGAATGAGGAAACTTGGGAGCGGCCCGGCGTCTCCTCATGAGCGGGCCAATCGGCTGCCAGGTCGGTTGGTCAGCTCATCGTCGTGGGTTGCAAGCCCGCGCATCTCAGGCAGCCGCAGCACCCGCGTGAAGGCCCATGTGCCGAGCAAGGCCAGCGCGACGCCGCCGCCGGCAGCGCCGCACACGCCAACCGGCGCGAGCAAGGCACCGAATGCCACGGCGAAGCCGTTGCGGCCCAACAGACCCACCGTGTAGCCGCGCAGGAACTGCCGCGCCGCCGTCAGGCCGCCCTGCCCGTGCAGCAGCCAGGCCAGCGCGGCGGCCAGCAACGGCGGCGATGTCAGCATCCCGGCCCACAGGGCGCCCACCTGCGGCGCCAGCAGGCCCGCCAGCGCCGACACCAGCCCCGACACCGCAGCCGTCGGCACGATGGTCCGCGCCCAGCCGCACCGCAGTGCGCCTGCCGTCGCCGCAGTCAGCGCCGTGCCCGCCGTGGCCGCAGTGCCGCCGGGCTGGCGCAGGCTGGCCAGACAGGCCAGGCAGACCAGCGACACCGGCACCAGCACCAGGCCCGCCAGCGCTGCCGTTGCGGCCGTGCTGCGCCACGGCGCTGCGCCCGGCGCGGACTCCAGCAGGAACTCCAGCAGTCCGACGATGGCCCACGCGGCCAGCGCGGCCGGCGCCGCGCCTGCCAGCAGCCCGCCCAGGCGCTGGCCCGACCGTGCCGCGCCGCAGGCATAACCCCAGGCAAACAGGGCGCACGGCGCCGCTGCCGCCACGGCACCCACGGCGGCGTGCGTCGCAAAGACCACGCCCTGGTCGACGCTCAGCCACACCAGTGCCGGCCCGGTGACGGTGGGCAGGCCGGCCAGCAGCCCGGCCGTCGACCGGCCCCACCGCATGGCCACCGCCAGCAGCGCCGCCACCACCGCTGCAGTCAGTGCGGCCTTGTATGCCCAGTCCGTCGCCAGCCCCCCAGTTTGAAAGGGGCTGGCTTGGCGCCGTGCCCCTTCAAGGGCGTACGTCGCGGCGGCCGGACACCGGACACGGCAAGGACTGCGGCCGCTCCCCAATGCTGGGGACGCGCCGGGGCGTCAGCGCTGCATCAGATCGGCCAGCAGGATGCGGGACTTCTCCCAGTCCCGGCGCACCGTGCGCTCGCTCAGGCCCAGCGCCTGGGCGATCTCGGCTTCCTTCATGCCGGCGAAGAAGCGCATCTCCACCACGGTGGCCAGCCGCGCGTCCAGCCGCGCCAGCTCGGTGAGCGCGGCGTCGATGCCGAGCACCTCGTCTTGAGGCTGCGCCACGGCGTCGCCGACCGAGGTGTCGAGCGGCACGTGCTCGGCGCCGCCGCCGCGGCGCTGGCGCTGCGCGGCACGCGCCATGTCGACGATGACCGACCGCATCACCTGCGCCGCGTAGGCCAGGAAGTGGCTGCGGTCCTGCGGCGCCAGGCGGTCGACCGCCAGCAGCTTCAGGTAGCACTCGTGCACCAGCACGGTGGTCTGCAACAGCGGCGAACGGACATGCCCGGCCAGCCGCGCGTGGGCGATGCGCCGCAACTCGGGGTAGAGCTGCGCGACGATGCGGTCGAGTGCGCCGCGCTCGCCGTCGCGGGCTTGTTGCAGCAAGTCGGTGATGTCACCCATGGTCGGCCGCACCCGCAGGGTGGGCCGACGCGGCCCGGGGTGTGCGGCGCGGGCCATGCTATCTGCGCCGGGCGCCGGGCGCGGCGCAGCAGACGCGGCGCAGCAAACGCAGCGCAGCAGACGCGGCGCAGCAGACGCAGCGCAGCACAGGCGGCGCAGCCGCAGGTCGTGTTCACTGCGCGATGCGCACCTCGGCGCAGGCGCCCTGCGTCAGGATGGCCAGGGCCTCGGCCCGCTGCGCCGCGTTCTCCGCCATCAGCCAGCACACCGGCGGGCCGCCGGGCCCGCGCCGCCGCACTTCGGCCAGGGCCAGGTCTTCTGCAGCGTCGATGGACTCCAGCTGGCGCAGATCGAGGACGACCTGGCCCGCCACATGGCGGCGCTGCGCAACCAGGAACGACGCGGCCGGCACCAACGACACCGGCACCAACGACACCGGCACCGACGACACCGGCACCACGGAGGCCGGAGCTGCCGCCGGTGCCGGCCGTGACGCGGCAGCCGGGCGGCCCGAGGCCGGCTGCGGGTCGGTCAGCGGGCGCCAGGCCTGCGCTGCGCCCAACGCCGCCAGGGCCAGCACGCCGGCCGAGGCGCCCAGGATCATCGATCGGTTCATGCCTGCTCCCCGTCGGCCCGCAACATGGGGCCTCGGTGACAGTACGCCAGCCGCAGCCAGGACCGGACAAGCGCCGGCAACCTGCGTCCTGCAGGCTGACGATGCAGCGCAGCGGCTGGCACCGGCTGCCTCAGGCGCTGACGATCCAGCCCTCCAGCGGGTCCACATCGGCCGGCAGGCCCCAGCCCGGCTGCAGCGTGGCCCAGGCGGCCTGCACCAGGCACAGCACCGCGTCCAGCGCGTCGCCGCTGGCATCGTCGGCCAGGCGGTCGCGCTGCGCGGCGGTCAGGCGGATGCGCAGGCCCAGGCGGCTGCGGCCCTGCTCCAGGGCCTCCAACAGGTCTTTGCGGGCGATCAGGCGCTCGGGCGTCTGCTTGGCGCGGTCGTCGCTCTTGTAGGGGCGGTTGCCGATCAGCTCGCGCGCCAGCAGGCCGGGGTAGGCCTCCAGCGCCACCCGCTGTGCGTCGCCCAGCGTCGGCGCATGCGCCGGCAGGCACACGCCGGCCGCCCGCAGCAACGGCACGCCGGCATGCAGCATGTAGGCCACCGGCGGGTTCACCCACTTCATCGACGGGCTGCTGCCGGCCGGGCGGTCGCAAGCGCGGTGGGCGAATTTGCCGCCCACCGGCCGGGCCGCACAGAAGGCGGCGAAAGTGGCGCGGATGGTCGGCCGGTCCAGCGCTGCGTAGTGGTCCATGCAGGCGGCCCAGTCGGTCGGCCAGCCCAGGGTCTGCACCAGCTCCCGCGGCAGGCCGAAGGGCAGGTCGAAGCCGCCCACCCAGGACCCGGGCCGGGCCAGCCAGTCGGCCAGGGCGGGCAGGCTGTCGAAGCGGTGTGCAGGGCCCAGCTGCAGCGCCTGGCCGCGCAGGCTGCCGGTGGCCAGGGTGACGGGTTTGCGCGGCGTGGGGCGGCTGGAGAAGTCCACGCCGATCAGCAAGGGAAGGGTCATGCGCGGCATTCTGGCCGGCGGGGCGACGGCGCGTGCCTTGCGGCGCTACAGTCACCGGCCCCTCTCCACCTACTCAGGACCATGCGCACTGTGCAACCCGATCTGGTCCATGCCCTGCGCGGCGGCGTCGTCGAATCCTTCCACCGCGGCGCGCTGGCCATCGTCGACGCCGACGGCGCCACCGTGCTGGCCGTGGGCGACGTGGAACACCCGGTGTTCCCGCGCAGCGCCTGCAAGGTGATGCAGGCGCTGCCGCTGGTGGCCAGCGGCGCGGCCGACGCGCTGGGCCTGACCGACGCCGAGCTGGCGCTGGCCTGCGCCAGCCACGGCGGCGAGGCGGCGCACGCCGACACCGCCGCCGGCATGCTGGCCAAGGCCGGGCTGGACCTGGCGGCGCTGGAATGCGGCGCCCACTGGCCCTACAACGACAGCGCCATCAAGGCTCTGGCCGCTGCCGGCGCGCAGCCCAGCGCGCTGCACAACAACTGCTCGGGCAAGCATGCCGGCTTCGTCTGCCTGGGCTGCCTGATGGCGCGCCAGGCCGGGCATGACCCGGCCGAATTCGTGCAGGGCTACATCCGGCCCGACCACCCGGTGATGCGCGAGGTGACGGCCGCGCTGGCCGCCGCCACCGGTGCCGACCTGGCCCGCGCGCCAGCGGGCACCGACGGCTGCTCGATCCCCACCTTCGCCTTCCCGCTGCGCCAGCTGGCACACGGCTTCGCCCGCATCGGCAGCGGCGTGGGCCTGCGCGACGACCATGCCCGCGCCGCGCGCCGGCTGCGCCGGGCGGTGGCCGCGTCGCCCTTCCACGTGGCCGGCACCGGCCGGCTCGACACCCGGCTGATGCAGCGCCTGGGCGAGCGGCTGTTCTGCAAGGTGGGCGCCGAGGGCGTGTACGGCGCGGCGCTGCCCGAGGCCGGCCTGGGCGTGGCGATCAAGATGGACGACGGCAACACCGCGCGTGCCGCCGAGGTGGTGCTGGCTGCGGTGGTCGAGGCGCTGGTGCGGCTGGACGACGACGAACGCAGCGTGGTGCAGGGCATCAGCGACGCGCCGCTGGTCAACTGGAACGGCATCGAGGTGGGCCGGCTGCAGGCCGCAGCCGGCCTGCGCGGCGCATTGCTGGGGCTGCGCGCATGAGGCGCGCCGCGCTGGCACGGCGCCGCTGGCTGCTGGCTGCCGCCGGCCTGGCGCTCGGCGGACTGGCGCTCGGTGGCCTGGCGCAGCCGGCGGCTGCCACGCCGCTGGGCACGGCCGATGCCAAGGCGGTGCGCGCCGTGGTCGAGGCACAGCTGCGGGCCATGGCCGCCGGCGACGCCGAGCGCGCGTTCTCCTATGCCGGGCCGGCGATCCAGGCGCAGTTCGGCGATGCACAGCGCTTCATGGCGATGGTGGCCGGCAGCTACCCGATGGTGATCCGGCCGGCAGCCACGGTGTTCTTCCAGCCCACGCTGGACAGCGACGGCGACGTGCTGCAAATGGTGCAGCTGCGGGATTCAGCCGGCAAGCTCTGGCGCGCTTCCTACCTGCTGACGCGCCAGCCCGACGGTGCCTGGCGCATCGCCGGCTGCGTGGTGGCGCCGGATGCCGC
>JBBRVT010000003.1:0-31464 GCA_038246615.1 Burkholderiales bacterium | reverse complement strand
CCGACGCCGGTGGTGGTGACGCTCGCACCCGTGCCGATGCGGTTGCTCATCGTCGGGTTGAGATCCACGTCGGCAATCGAGATGCCGATGGAGCCGAGGCCCGAGATGGCCACGCCGCTGGCGCTGCCGTCGGCATCGGCATTGGTCTCGGCGACGATGCTGGCCGGGCCGCTGACCGTGACCTGCGCGCCGTCGCCGATGCCGGCGTTGACGGTGGGCTGGACCTTGGTGGTGGCCAGCGCGCCGGTGATGCCGGCCAGGATGCCGCCGGCCGCGCCGGTGGCGCGTGCGTTGGCGTTCTGGTCGGCACGGGCCAGCACGCTCAAGCTGGCGCCAGTCGTGTCTGCCCCGCTCACCGCGCCAGTGGTGCCGCCAGTGCGGGCATCTGCCAGCACGCCACCGATGCCCAAGGTTGCGCTGATCGACGTGGCGAAGCCGGTGGCCACCGCCGTGTTGTTCGACAGGCCCTCGACCACGACCGCGCCGCTGCCACCCGCGATGCGGGTGTTGTCGCCCACCAGGCTTTGCGCACCGCCTGCGGCGGTGGCGTTCACCACCGTGCCGTTGGCAGCCGGCCCCAGGCCGCCGCCGGCTGCATCGGCCGTGGCGCGCGCATCCTCGCCGTTCTGGTTGTGGTACGCCCCGACCCGCACGCCGGTGCCCGAGACCAGGGCGGTGTTGCCGGTGACGGTGTTCCTGACATCGGGCGAGGCCTCGGCCGTGGCCGACATCACGCCAACCGCCGAGCCCAGCAACGCGATCGACAGGCCGAAGGTGTCGGCCGTGGCGTCGGCGCTGCTGCGGCTCTCGACGACGATGGCGCCGCTGGCGTTGAGCGTGGCGTCCTGCGCCGCCACGCCGACGTTGGTGCGCACGGCGCCGTTGGCCCGCGCGGTGCTGAGCGCGCCATTGGCGGCCGCCAGCCCGCCGCCCGACGCATCGGCATCGACATTGGCGAGGTTGCGGGCCTGCGCACGCACTGTGATCGAATCGGACGCACCCACGCCGCCGAGCAAGTCTGCCGTGGTGCTGCCGTTGGCACGCGCCATGCCGATGGTCGCGCCGTAGGCTGCGCCGCCGAGGGACAGGGCTCTGCCCTTGGCTTGCGCCTCGTTGTTGTTGTAGGCCAGCACGCTGAGCGCGCCGCCGGCCGACACCTGCGAGCCCGCGCCGATGCGGGCCAGCAGGTCGGCGTTGGCGTCGGCCGTGGGCACGGCGCCATTGCCGGTGAAGGCCCCAAAGCCGGGTGCCTGCGCGTTCGCGATGGCGCCCTGGCCGGCCAGCGCCGTGCTGCCGTTGTGGTTGTTGCGCGCCTGCACGCGCACCAGCCCGCCGGCATTGAGCAGCGATGTGGCGCCAAACAGCGCCTGCACCGTGGGCGAAAAATTGGCCGAGGCCACGCTCGCGCCGGTGCTGGCGGCGCCAGCCGTGACGGTGACGACGGAGGAGTCGGCCTTGCCGTTGGAAAACGCCTCGAACGTGGCATTGCCGGTCAGCGTGATCAGCGAGGCGTCGCCGGTGGCCGCGCGCAGCGTGGGCGTGACGTCGATGAACGCAAAATTGGCGCTGATCGCCACGCCACCGGCCGCGATGGCCACGGTGGTGGCGGTGTTGCTGAGGTTGGCGGTGGCATTGACCTGGAGGCTGCCGACCGAGAAGCCGGCGTCCTGTCCGATGCGCGCGCCCGCACCCACGTCGGCACTGATCTGGCCGTCGCTGCTGAGCTTGGTGAACGAGGCCCCGGCGGCCACCAAGCCCACGCTGCCCTGGCCGGTGGCCAGCTTGATGGTGCGGTTCGACACCGCCGTCACATCGACGACCGAGGCCGACCTGACCCGCACGCCGTCGCCCAGCGCGCTCTGGTTGTTGCTGCGGTCGTTCAGCACCGAGACGGCCGCGCCCAGGCCGACCACGCCGCCAGCGCCGGCAAAGGCGGTGGCGTCTACCGTGGCGTCGAGCTGCGAGTTGACATCGAAGCGACCACCCGCCGTGTAGGTGCCCGCTGCGTAGGCGTTCGTGTTGAGCGCAGTCGAGAACACGCCCACACCCACCCCCACGCCGCCCGCACCGACCCCGACGGCCCCGACCAGGAAGTCGATGCTGGCCCACTGCTGGGCGTTGACCGTGATGGCGTCGCCCGCCGCGACCTGGCTGCCCGCCGCAATGGTGGCCTCAGTGCCCTGAGCCGGGTTGGTGGCATTGATCTGCGCCAGCCACTCGGCCTGGCTGGGGCCTGAGCCGTTGACCAGGGTGCCGGCCGCGCCGGCGCGGTCCTTGACGCGCTGCTGGCCGCTGCCGGCCGAGCCGCCGGCAAAGCCGCCGAGCGCGCTGCCCACCTGGCTCTTGGCCGTGCTGGCCTGCTGGGCGGCGTCCTCGTCGCCCTTGCCGCCGTTGAGGCCCAGGTTGTCGGCGGAGTCGCCCTTTTCGTTCTGGTAGTTGCGCTCGATGGGCGTGCCCACCGACCACACCATGACCGAGCCCGCCACGCCGACAAAGCCGCCCGCGCCCGAGATGGTGAGGGTGTCGAGATCGATGCGCGACAAGCCATTGACTGCCACATCGCCGCGCGCGGCCACGTCGGCATTGCCCAGGATGCGCGCAGCCGTGTCGTTCTTGAGGCTGCCCACCTGCACGGCCGCCCCCACGCCGACGAAGCCGCCGGCGATTGCGCCGGAAAAGTGGGTGCCGCTGGCACTGTTGGCAGCCGTGACGTAGACGCCCTGGCTGGCATTGGCCCCGGCATTGCCGCCGTTGCGGTTGATGCGGGTGTTGGCGCCGATGATGGCGGTGGTGTCGGAGTCGAGCAGGGTGACGCCGACCGCGCCGGCCACACCCACGAAGCCCGCGCCCACGGCGATGTCGAGGTGGAAGAAGTCTTCGCTGGACCTGGACTGCACGACCACGCCGTGGCGCTCGGCCGTGCCCAGTCCGCCCGCGCCCACGTTGCCGTCCAGCAGGCCCAGCAGACCGGTGCCGGCACCCTTGGCGTCCACGCTGGCGCTGGTGAGGATGGCCGCGTCGGTGCGCTTGGTGATGCTCATCACGCCAACCGAGGCGCCGATGCCCACCGAGCCGCCTGCGGCAGCGCCGGCAATCAGGGTCACGTCGGTCACGTCACTGCTCAGCACACCCACGTCGCCACCGGCCTGCACGCCGGCGGCGGCGCCGATCGTGGCCGTGGTGTGGTTGTCGAGGACCAGCACGTTCACCGCGCCGCCCACACCCACCGCGCCACCGGCGATGCCGGCCGCAATCAGCAGCAGGTGGTCCTTGTTGGCGGCCTGCACGACGATGTCGTCCTGCGCCTTGACGCTGGCGCTGCCGCCGATGCTGGCGGTGGTGTCGTGGCTGATCACGCTCACGTCCACGGCCGGGGCGATGCCCACGGAACCGAAGCCCGCAGCCGCTGCCACAGCCACGTGCGAGAAGTCGCTGCCCGCGCCGACCAGCACGCTCTGGCCAGCACCGGCGCCCGAGGTGTCGGCATTGACGTTGGCGCCCGCACCGATGCTGGCGTTGGTCGTCGTGCTGACCACGTTGGTGGCCGAACTGACACCGATGCCGGCGCTGCCCGCGCCCAGGCTGACCGCGTAGGTCTCGATGTCGTCGCGGTTGGTGGCGGTCACCGCCAGGCCCTGGAAGCCGCTGCGCGTGGTGGCCGTGGCCGTGCGGTCGCCGGTGAAGCTGCCGTCACTGCTGCTGTTGCCCTTGCCGTCCTTGCTGTTGAAGGTCGGCGTGCCGACCTCGAACGCCGCCGCGCTGCCACGCTGGCCCGCGCCGGCATTGGGCACGGCACCCGCGTTCATGGGCGCCGACGCACCGTAGCCCACACCGATGCCGCCGTCTTGCACGGTCAGGCCCGCGCGCAAGCCGTCTGCGGTGACCTTGGCGCCTTCGCCAACCAGGGCCTGGGTGTTCTTGGTGGCGGTGACCACGCCCACGGCTGCGCCTACGCCGGCCGACGCCGAGGCGGCTATGGAGCCGGTGATGAGGTCGATCTCGGTGAGCCCGTCGGCCGCCACCACCACGCTGCCCTCGGCATGCACATGGCCCGCGCCGGCGCTGGCCTTGGCGTCGGTTGGGTCGTCGCCCAGGATGGCGCGGGTGGTGATGTTGAGCACCTGCACGTTGGCGTCCGCCGCCACGCCGACCGAGGAGCTGACGGCCACGCCGGCTGCGACGGTGGAGATGTCTTCGTCGGAGTTGGCCTTGACGGTCAGGTCGCCGTCCGCGAGGCCGGTGACGCCGGAGCCGAGTCGGGCTTCGGTCGTCTTGTTGGCGGTGTTGACAACGGCGCCCAGGCCGACGCTGGCGCTCGCGGACACGGCAACAGAGCCCGCGACCGAGATGATGTCGGTCTGGTCGTCCGCCAGGATGTTGAAGTTGGCCTGGGTCGCGCCGGACGCAGTGCCGACTGCAAAGGTCGAACTGTCATCGACCCGGGCCTTGGTGGTTTCGTTCAGCACGTTCACCACCACCGAGCCGGCCACGGCTGCGCTGCTGGAACCGCCGCCGGCGACCGCGATCGTCAGCAGGTTCTCGCGCGACGTGGCGGCCACGTTGACGCCGCCGGTGCTGCCCGCCGCGATGGCGGTGTTGGGGCCCACCAGCGCCTGCGTCGTGTCGTTGTGAACCAGCACGGTGGTGGAGATGCCCACACCCGCCGAATTGCCGTAGGCCAGGGCCCCGGCGATCTGGGTGATGTCGAACGGCGCATCGGCCGTGACGCTGAGCGCGCCACCCGCCTGCAATGCAGAACCCGCGCCGCCCGGGGTGATGGCCTCGGTGTTGGTGGTGACGACGTAGACCGAGACGCTGCCGCCCACGCCGGTGCCATCGGTCGACACGCCGGCCGTCGCGGCGACGCTGGTGAAGTCTTGGTCACTGGCCGCGCCGATGGCGATGTGGCGCCCGGCCTGGACGGCCACGCCGCTGCCCAGCAGGGCGCGGGTGTTCTCGGTCACGACGTTCACGTCCAGGCCGATGCCCACGCCGGCATTGCCGATGGAAATGCCGCCCGCGCCCGCACCGCCTTCGATGTTGGTCTTGGACTTGGCCCGGACGCTGACGTCTTGCGCCGCGCCGGCCGCCACGCCCATCGCGGCCTCGTTGACGCTGACGCCGTCGTCCAGCCGCGCAACCGTGTCGAGGGTGAAGATGTTGACCGCCGCCGACCCCGCGCCCGCGCCGCCGTCGGTGGAGATGCCACCGGAGATCGAGATGTTGGTGACGGTGATGTCCGGCAACGGGTCGGGCAGGTCGATCAGGAGCGGCAGCACGGCGCCGGTGGCGGTGACCGAGGTGGCGCCTGCGGCAGCCAGCCTGGTGCCCGCGCCGACCGAGGCGGTCGTGCGCTCGACCGCGATGTTCAGGCCCACCGACGCACCAACGCCGGTGCCGCCGGTCGACAGGCCTGCGGCGCCGGCGACGGTCTGGATGCCGGTGCGCTGATCGGCCACCACGTCCAGCGCGCCGCTGGTGGCGGCCACCTTGGCATTGCTGCCCACGGTCGCGGCCGTGTCAAGGGTGAGCACATTGATCGCCACGCTGCCGGCCACGCCGGTGTCCTTGCCGCCCGCAGCGGCCAGACCCCAGGCGCGGAATTCATGCTCGCCCGCGTCGCCCGGCCGGTCGGCACGGATCAGCACCGACGCGCCTCGCAGCTCGGCGCCGTTGCCCACCTGGGCAACGTTGCTCGCATCCACCACGTTGAGGCTGACCGCCGCGCCGACATTGGTCTTCTGGGCGATGTCGATGGCATCGCCGAAGGCTTGGGTGACCGTGTTGTAGTCGGCCTGCGCATCGACCGTCATCGCGCCGCCAGCGGTGAGCTTGACGCCGTCGGCGACGGTGGCGGTGTTGTCCACCACCAGCACCTGCACCACCAGCGCTGCGGCCACGCCCGTGCCCGACGAGCCGCTGCCACCGCTCTCGCTCGTGGCCTTGGTGTTGGACGAGTCGACCTGGTCCTGTGCCTTGGGCAGCGTGCGGTCGCCGCCGTTGTTGGGGTTGTTGTTGACCTGGTTGTCGGCTTCCTTGTCGGAGCTGCGGCCGCCAGTGGAATTGCCCGCCGCGCTGGCCTTGGCGGTGCCGACTGCCAGCACCGTGGCAGCCGAGGACACGTCGGCGCTGCCGCCGGCCGTGACCGAGCGGCCCAGGCGCGCGCTGGCGTCACCGTCGATCACGGTGACCACGACCGACGCACCGACCGCCGTGTTCTTGCCGGCCGCTTCGGCCTTGGCGCCGCCGGTGACCTGCTCCAGGCGGAAGGCGCGGACCGCCACGTCACCCGCGACGTTGAGCGTGCCGGCCGCCGTGCCGACATTCGCACGGGTGTTGTTGGTGGCCACCGTGACAGCCGCCGCCACGCCGACGCCGGTGTCGCCCTTGGCGCCGTTCTCGGTGTCGGTGACGATGGTGTGCTGGCCGGTGGCGCTGACCGTGAGAGCCGACACATTGCCGTTGACCTGGGCGCCGTCGTCGAGCGTGGCGTCGAGGTTGCGGTCGATCACGCTGACCGCGACCGACGCGCCCACGCCGACATCGCTGCCATCGGCCTTGCCGCCTTCCTTCTCGGGCTTGGCGAGGGCCGAATCACTGCTGGTGGACTGGGTGATGGCGCGCAAGGCGCCGCCCGAGTCGGCACCGGCCAGGTTGGCGGTGGCGCCGTTGGCCATCTGCGCCCTGGTGTCCTCGTTCACCACGTTGATGGCCACCGAGCCGGCCACGCCAACCTTGCCGCCGCCCGCACCGCTCTTGGCGCTGGCCAGCGTGGTGTGGGTGGTGTCGCCGGCCACGTCGGTGACGGTGGCGCGGAGCTGCAGGCCATCGGCCGTGATGCCCACGCCGGTGCCGACCAGGGCCTCGTTGCTGGTGTTGGCGACGTTGATGGCCACCGCTGCGCCCACCGCATTGCCGCCATCCGACGTGGTGGCGCTGCCGTCGGCGATGGACTGCACATCGGTGTTGGCGCTCGACTGCACCGAGACGTTCTTGGTCGGCGTGCTGACCGTGCCGACGCTGATCCTGGCGCGGCTGGCGGCGTCGGTGATGTTGACCGCCACGGCGGCTGCCACGCTGATGGTCTCGCTGCTGCCGCTGTCGCCGCTCTTGCTGTCGGTGCTGGCCACGCCGGCAGACGGCGTGGCCGAACTGCTGGAGGCGTCGCGTGCGCCGCCCGAGCCGGCAGCGCTGTTGCCCAGGCCGCGCCCGGCAGCGGTCTTCTGGTTCACGCCGTCGTCGTCGGCCGTGCCCTTGCTGCCGTCGTCCTTCTCGCCGCCGACAGCGCTGGCCTCGGCCTTGGCGGTGGTGCTGACCCGGCTGGTGCCGGCGACGCCGACCGCGCCGGTGGTGTTGACCGAACGGGCCAGTTCGGCGTCGGCCCGGTCGCGTTCGACATGGACGGTGACCGACGCACCAACGGCCGCGTCCTTGCTGCCTTCGGCCTTGCCCTTGGCGGTGCTGTTGTTGGTGGAGCGCAGATCGGCGGTGACCGCCAGATCACCGCTGGAATCGAGCACCGCGCCGGTGCCGATGCGGGCGATGCTGTCCTGGTTGGCCACCGTGACCGCCACGACCGGTGCGACCGCCGTGCCGCCCTTGGCACCGCCCTCGGCCTGCGTGGTGATGGTGTTCTCCAGCACCGACGACACGGTCAGCGCGCCGGCGCTGCTGAGCGCCGCGCCGTTGGCGATCTCGGCGCGGGCGATCAGGTCGGGCACGTTGACCGCGACCGAGGCACCCACGCCGGTGTTCTTGGCCTCCACCTGCGGGCCGGCATCGCTGGCCGGGGTGGCCTTGGCGCTGTCGGCATGCACGGTCTTGGCGGTGACGCTGCTCACGCCCGCGCCGGCATTCACGCTGGCGCCAGTGGCGACCTCGGCGGTGGTGCGGTCGACCGCCACATTGACGGCGATCGCACCGGCGATGCCGGTCTTGGCGCCGCCCGCACCGCTCTTGGCGGTCGCGGCATTGGTGTGCGTGCCCGGGCTCGACGATCCGGTTGCCATGCCGGCACGGGCGTTGACGCCCTGGCTGGCGACCACCGCATCGCCCAGCACCTTGGCCTCGTTGGTGTTGATCGCGACGTTGACCGCCACGCCCACGCCCACGCCGGTGTCGTTGGGGTTGGCAGCGTCCTTGGCGCGGGTGCTGCCGTCGGCCGTGGCGCTGGCGTCGGTGTCGGTCTTGCTGTCCACGCTGACCGCGCCGCCCGCCGTGAGCGTGCCGCCGCCGACGGTGGCGCGGCTGGTGGCCTGGGCGATGTTGACGGCGACGGCCGCCGCCACGCTGACCGTGCCGCCGCCGGTGCCGGTGGCCGAAGGTGTGGCCTGCGCGCTGCTGGAATTGCGCGCGCCGGCCGCGTTGGCAGCGGTGTTGCCGCTGCTGCGGGCGCTGGCGTTCTGATCGTCCACCGCCTTGTCGTCGGTGTTGGAAGCGTTGTCGTCCTCCTTGCCGCCGACGGCGCTGGCCTTGGCCGACGCCGCACTGGCTGCGCTGCTGGTGGCACCGACGCTGATGGCGCCCGTGCTGGTCAGGCTGCGGGCGGTGCTGGCCAGCGCCTTGTCGTTCTCGATGTTGACCGCGATGGCGGCGCCCACGGCGGCGTCTTTCGATCCCTCGGCCTTGCCCGCAGCGCTGGTGGTGTTGGTGCTGGCAAGGATGCTGTTGACGCCGATGGCGCCGCTGGCATGGACGAGGCCGCCGGTGCCGATGCGGGCGATGCTGTCCTGGTTGGCCACGGTGACGGCCACGACCGGCGCGATGGCCGTGCCGCCCTTGGCGCCGCCTTCGGCGGTGGTGGTGATGGCGGAATCGGTCCTGGCGTTGAGGCCGATGGCACCGGCAGCGCTCAGGGTCGCGCCGTTTTCCAGTTCGGCACGGCTCAGGTGGTCGGCCACGTTGATGGCCACCGACGCACCGACGCCGGTGTTCTCGGCCACCGCGCCGCCGCCGTCGGGCAGGGCCTTGACGGTGTCGGCGGTGGTCGAGTCGGCATCCAGCGCAACCGCACCGGTGCCGGCGTTGACCACTGCCGTGGGCGCGAGGCCCGCCTCGAACCTGCTGATGCCCACACCGATGGCGAGCGAGCCGGCCACGCCGGTGTTGCCGGTGGCTGCACCCGAGGTGGCGCTGGTGCTGACTGTGTTGCGGCCGGCCGCGACCGTGGTGGCACCCAATGACAAGCCCTGGCTGCTGACCGTGGCATTGCCCACGCGGGCGCTGCTGCCGATCTCGGCAACGTTGATGGCGACGGCCGCGCCGACATTGGTGCTGCCCTTGGACGCCAGGCCCGACGCGTCGGCCGCAGCGTCGATGTCGGACTGGTTGCGCAGCGACAGCACACCGCCGGTGGTGATATTGGCGCCATTGCCCACCCGGGCGGTGCTGGCTGCGCCGAGGTGGTGGATGGCGATTGCCGCCGCCACGGTGACCGGGCCCTCGCCCGAACTGGCCTGCGGCGTGCCGCCGCTTGCACCGCGCGCGCCGTTGTTGCCGGCGGCCGTGTTGCCGGCGCCCTGGGCCTGGTTGCCCTGCTGGCTGGCGGTGTTGCCGTTGTTCTGGGCGCCCTTCGCTGCGGCCTTGGCCTCGCTGCGGGTCTGGCCGGTGTTGCGGGTCGACAGCAGCGCTGCGCCTGCCGCCTGCAGCCTGCCGTCGAGGATGGCCTCGACCACGGGCGCCGCATGCGTCACGACCACCGAGGCGCCGACGGCCGCGTTGTTCATGCCTTCGGCATCGCCCTCGCCCTTGGCCAGCACGTCGAGCGCGCTGCGGGCTTCAGCGGTCAGGCCGGCGCTGAGTGTGAGGTTGCTGCCGGCCGCAGCCCCGACCTTGGCCCCGGTGTTGACCACGGTCACCGCCACGACCGGCGCAATGGCCGTGCCGCCCGACGCACCACCTTGGGCTTCGGTGTCCACATCGCTGGTGGCATCGGCCTTCTGGCTCAGCGACGTGCCGGACAGAACCGCGCCGCTGTCGACCTGTGCGCGGGTGGTTTCGTCGACCACATGGATCGCGACGGATGCGCCAACGCCGGTGCTTTCGCCGGTGGCGCCGTTTGTCTTGGCCAGGGCCCGCGCCTGGTGGTGCGTGTTGCTGGTGGCGGTGAAGCTCAAGGCACCGCTGGATGAGGACGTGCCGCTGGCCTCGACAACGGCTTCTGTCGTCAAAACTGCCACATTCAGCGCGAACGACCCGGCAACAGCGACGCCGCTGCTGGAGCCAGCGCCTGACACCGAGCGCGCACCAAAGGCGGCGTCGGTCGCGGTGCTGGCGCTGAAGCTGGCGCCGGGGGCGGTGATGGCGACGCCATTGCCGAGCGACGCACGGGTGGAGCCATTGGCGAAGTTCAATGCAGCGGCCACACCCACGCCGGGGCTGCCCTTCGCGGCGGTGCCGTCCGCCTCGGTGGTGGCCAGCGCACCGGCCGGCGTGGCGGTTGAGGAGGTTGCACTGACGCTGACCGGGCTGGCGCTGGTGACTGTTCCCCCGGCCAAGCGGGCCAGGGTGTCGCCCCCGACGCGGGTGACGGCCACTGCCGCTGCCAAGTTGAGGTTGCCGTCGCCGGTGGCGGCGTTGTTGTTGGCCAGCTGGGTCTGGCCCTGGGTCGGCGCCGCGCCGCCGGCGGGCGCCGTGGCGCCGCCACCCGTGGACTTGGCGGTGGTGTGCACGGTGCGGCTGGTGCCGGCGGTGACGGCGATGCTGGCGCCGCTGAGCGACGCACTGTCGGTGACATCGACCTTGGTGTCGCCACTGAGCAGGCTCACGGCCACCGTGCCACCGACCGCAGCGCCCGAACTGGAGCCGGCAGTGCCATCGGCCAGCGTGACCACGTCGACCGTGTTCGTCGCCTTGAGGATGAGCGCGCCGCTGGCGCTGAGCGCGGCCGTGCCGGCAACAGTGACGCCCGCGCTGCTGCTGACGATGGCCGATGCCACCGACGCATCCTTGTCGCTCTGCGTGGCAGAGGCGTCGGGCTGGGTGGTCGCCCGGGCGGTGACGCTGGAGCTGGACGACAACGTGAGCTTGCCGGCCGTCGCGCTCAGGCTGCTGTTGCCGTTGACCGTGATCGCCGCGCTGGACTCGGTCTGCACGAACGCGATCTTGAGGATGTTGCTGGCGTAGCTCGCGTTCTGGGTGTTGACGTTGACGCTGGTCGAGACGATCAAGCCGATGTCGCGGGCCTGCAGGCTGGCGTTGGTCAGGTTGATCGCGCCGCTGGCCTTGCCGAACAGATTGAGGCCGTCGAGCAGGGTCACGCCGTCGGTCGTGGCCTTGGTGACGCCGAGGTACATGTCACCGGCAGTGAGCGCAGCGCCAGTGACGTTGATGGCCTCTTGCGACTCGACATGGAGCGCACCGCTGACCATGACGGCGCTGCCGAAGTCGATGTTGTCGCTGCTCTTGAGGAACAGCGCGCTGGGGTTGTAAAAATCGGGGCCGGTGCTGAGCAAGCGCAGGCTGTCGTCGCTGATCAACGGGATGTCGGTGCCCCCATCGAGTTCGACCATCAGCGCAAAGGAGCTGGTCGGGTTGGTGCCGGCGGCGCCGTCGTCGTAGCCCAGATCCAGCTGAACACGGTCGCTGATGCCCGGCAGGCCCTGGATGCTGATCTTGACGTTCTGGGTCAGCGCGACCTGGCCGAGAGAGAAGCCCAGCGTGTTGTCCCAGACGCGGATCTGCGGCGTGCCGCCGCTGTAGACGGTCTCGACCTTGAGGTCACCCGAGTGGGTGTCGACGCTGAGGCTGCCGCCAGCTGCAAACACCGGCAACGGCAGAGGCGTGTCGGACAGCAGCAGCCGCGGCTCCAGGCTCTCGAAGACCAGCTTGTGGATCGACCTCGGGTCTGCGCTGTCGGGGCTGTTCTGATCCGCCGAGGTCGGCGCAGGCTTCGGCACTGCCGAAACCCGACCCTGACGAAACCGCTTCCACCAACCCTTGCGCTTGCTCATGACTCTTCCCTCGTCCACAGACACTGCTCGGGCGTGCCGGGCGCGCACGTGCGCAGCCGACGGTCATTCGCCCGAGCGGATGCCGAAATGGGATGTTGCTCTCCGAAACGATGAAAGTCGTCATCTGGACGGGTAACAGTGGGGCAAGACACCCCCCTCAGCCTGGGGGGATCCAGCCCGGCGGTCGCGCCTGGATCATCGGGCCGGGAGTCGGCTCACGCCCCGAGTCGCTGCAGGTCGTCGAGGTCCGCACGCCGTTGCATGACCCGCCGCTCGTAGCTTGCCTGGTTCTTGCTGCACACCAGCACATGCGGGCTGCCCGTGCGCTCGGTGACACGGTCGACATCGTGTCGGCCCTGGCGTATCGCGTCGTCGACATGGCGGCGATCAGACTCACGCGCCTTGAAGCGCCAGACCTCCTGGGTGGCGTTCAGCAGGAAGAGGCTCAGGCTTTGGCAGTGCGCGCAGCGGCAGCGCATCTGCGCATCGCGCTTCCAGTCGGCCGGCGGCGCCAGGCCCAGCGACACGCGCGCCTGGAGATGCGCCAGCGCTGCCGCCAGCAGCCGTTGACCGGCCGGCCGCTTCAATACGCCCGGCAGCTCGGCGAGCCGGCGCAGCGCCGGAACGACGACGGTGTCGAGGCCGTAGATCGTTGGCCAGGCCAGCCAATGCGCCACGGCTTGATCGGCCTGGGCGGCTTGATCGGCCGAGTCGGCGTGGGCCAGCGCGTGCAGCGTATCGTGAACCACCGCAGCGTTGGCCGGCTCGCGGCGCCAGGCATCGGCCTGCGCCTTGGGCCGCGCCGGATCGCCCGGCATCGCATCCAGCAAGGCCTGGGCCATACCCTGCAACCCGCCGCGCCAGGCCGGGACCGCACTGGCCCGGGCGAGCAGGTCAGCGCAGCCGCCGATGTGCAGGTCGGCATGGGCCTGCACCATCGCCTGCAGCAGTTGGCCGACGCGCGGCGCCGCCAGCAGCTGCAGCGCCTGCACCACGGCCGCGTTGTCCGCCGCAGCATGGGCGCCGGCAGCGGCGACGCCAGCCAGCATGCCGTCGATGTATTCGAGATCCTGCAGGCACGCCAGATGGGTCAGCACCACGTCGACAGCGCTGCGCCCTGCATGCGCGCTGGCCGTCGCCTGCGCGGGCCAGCAGGCGAGCATCTGCCCGACCAATGCATGGGCCTCGCGCCAGGTCGCGCTGCCCGGTTCGGCGCCCTCGGCGACCCAAGCCGCCACCAGGCCGTCCAGGATCGGCAGCGAGGCACCGAAACCGGCGCGCGCCAGCACCTCCAGCTTGCGCGACTGCGGCCACAGCACCAGCGCAGCGCGCTGGTAACTGCGCTCGAACGAGGCCCCTTCATTGCCGGTGGCCTCTTCGAAATGCTCCGCGTCGGGGTCCATGTCGATCAGCGCATCACCGGGGCAGACCTCGGCGTCGGTGAAGGGCAAGGTGCCCGGCACCGCAGGGCCGCCGTCGGGCCGGCTCCAGTGCGACAGGGTCAGTGCGCGCTCGAAGACCTCGCCGACCTCGAAGCCGTCAGCGCTGGTGCCGCCGTCGTCGTCACTGTCGTGATGACGCCTGCCGTACCGCGAACGCGAATGACCGCTGTACTCGGCCGAGCCGCTTTCTTCGATACGCAGCAGCGCAGCGTGCAGATCGCAAGCCGCACCACGCGCGGCTGTCGCCAGGACGGCGGCGACAGCCGCGTCGGCACCCTTGAGCGCCGCGAACGACAACTCGGCAGGCGTATAGGCATGTTCGAGCGGGTAGACCAGCTTGACCGGCCGGTCTTCGCCCGCAGGCGCCTGTTCATCGCACCAGCGGCGCAGCAATTGACCGAGCGCGGCCGTCTCTGGCCCGTAGGACGGCGGGCTGGGCAGACGGCCCTTGCCCTTGCGCAGCAGGTTGTAGACCAGCACGAGCCGGCACCCCGAGGTGACGGGCAACACCTCGTGCACACAGTCGGCGTAGAAGGCGGCCCAGGCGGCCTCCGAAGGGTCGGTACAGCGCAGCTCAAGCCGCTCCTCACGCTCGCCATGGCGCACCAGCAATGCACCGCCGGCATGCAACGACGGCAGGGCGACGATCAGCGTGGCGAACATCCCCGCCGACTTCTCGGTGTCGCGGTGGCTGACGAAGAAGCTGCCCTCGTCGTAGACCAGCAGCTTGTACAACTCGGGCACCACGTCGGTGCCGGCGCCCAGACCGCAGGCCGCGCGCTCGACCACGCCGGCCAGCATCTCGGGCCAATGCTTGCCGGTGACGTGCACGCGGTCGGCGCCGATCTGCCAGGTCCGGCGCACAGCGGTGTCGACCAGCGTTTCGCCACCGTGGCCATAGGGTGCACGCTCGGCCGCCGCGATCAGCTGCGCGGCCTGGGCCGGCAACAGTGGCAAGGCGATCGGGCCGACGCCGTCGACCTCGATCAGCGGCACATGCATCGTGCAGTTGCCCGCAGCGCAGAAGTCGCCAGGCGTCCGCACGGTTCGCAGAACATCGGCCAGCGCGTCGTTGATTGAATCCATGATCGATTTCCTCCAGCCCCGCAGTGTGCCCGGCACGGCGCCTGCCAAGCCCAGCAGGCTGGTATGCAGCATGGGCGTCGCCAAGCCGTCCGGCCACCGCATGGGCAGCGTGCTGGCCAATCTGCACAGCCAAGCCGAGAAGGCGCAGCCTCGTCAAGCCACAAGCGCCGCCGCCACCAATGACAACGGCCCCGTCGGGGCCGTTTTTCGTGATGCCAACTGCGGTGGCTGAGGGGGGGGGTGACCGGTGGGGTGGCCGGTGGGGTGGCCGGTGGGGTGGCTGATGGGACTCGAACCCACGACGACCAGAATCACAATCTGGGACTCTACCAACTGAGCTACAGCCACCACCGAACCGAAGAGTATAGCGTGGCGACCATGGCGGGCTTGCCCGGCGACAGGTCAGGGCTTGCTGGCAGACGCCGCTGCTGCTGCCGCTGCCGCTGCCACCGGGTCAACCCGCTTGCTCACCTTGTAGCGGGTACTCAGCGCGCGGTAGTAAGCCTCGGCTTCGGCGCTCGCCCAGGCCTGGGCGTACTGGCCCTTCAGTGCCTCGTTCTCCTCGGGCCTGAGGTCGCGCGGCATCAGCTTGTCGATGCGCGCCACCAGGTAGCCTTCACCCGGCAAGGCCAGGCCCACCACCGCCGGCAGCTTGGCGGCGTCGGCTGCCAGCACGGCTTCCAGCGCTTTGCGCGACAGATCGCCCGGCTGGGCACGCGAGACCACCACCGGCCCGGCCAGCGTGCCACTGGCCGGATCGGCCTTCAGCAGGGCCAGGCGGGCCTCGCCATCCTTGCGCGCCAGCGCTTCGGCCTGGCTGGCCAGCACGCGCTGGCGCACCTGGTCGCGCACTTCGGCCAGCGGCAGCGTGCGGGCGGGCTGGTACTGCAGCACCCGGGCCGATGCCAGCTGGTTCGGGCCCACGTCCACCGCGTCGGTGTTGCGCTTGTTCTTGATGGCGTCGTTGCCGAAGACGGCGTCCAGCAGCTTGGCCGACACCAGCGGCCCACTGGCACCGGGCAGCGGCTGGCGGCGCACGGTGGCGGTCTTCTTCTCGAGCTTGAGCTTGTCGATCACCGGCTGCAGGCTGTCGGCCTGCTCGTAGACGGTGTTGGTGAACTGCTCGGCCGCCTCGGCCCAGCGCTGGCTGGCACCCTGCTGGCGGACCTCGTCCTCGATGGCGGCACGCACTGCCTCGAACGGCTTCTTCTCGCCGCCACGCACCGCCTCCAGCTGGAGGATGTGGAAGCCGAAGTCGGACTCGACGACATTGCTGATCTCGCCCGGCTTCATCGCGAAGGCGGCGTCCTCGAAGGGCTTGACCATCGCGCCGCGGCCGAAGTAGTCCAGGTCGCCGCCACTGGGCGCCGAACCCGTGTCGTCGGAGTTCTTCCTGGCCAGGTCGGCAAAGCCGGCCGGGTTCTTGCGCGCATCGACCAGCAGGGCCTCGGCCTTGGCCTTGGCCTTCTGCCGGACATCGGCCGGCGCGTCCTTCGCCGCCTGCACCAGGATGTGGCGGGCACGGCGCTCTTCGGCGGCGGTGTAGCGGCTGGCGTTCTCGCTGTAGTACTTGCGCAGGTCTTCCTCGGGCACGGCCACGGTCTTCTTCAGTACGGCCAGGTCGATCACCACGTATTCGATGGTGGCCTGCTCGGGCGCGCGGAAATCGGCCTCGTTTCGCTTGTAGAACGCCTCGATGTCAGCGTCACTGGGGGTGGCCCTGGCCAGGTAGTCGGCGGTGGCGAACTTCGTGAAGTGGATTTCGCGCCGTTGCAGCAGCGCGTCCAGGGCCTGGCCCACCGGCGTGGCCGCTGCCAGCACCGACCCAGTGATGCCGCCCTGCACCTGCTGCAGTGTCAGGTCCTGACGCAGGCGCGCCTCGAACGCGGCCACGCTCATGCCCTGGGCGGCCAGCAGGTCCTTGTTGATGCTGTTGTCGGCATTGCGCAGCATCGCGTACTGCGGGTCGGAGACGAACAAGCGCTGCAGGCGGTCGTTGCTCACCGCGATGTGCAGCTTGTTGCTGGCCACCGCCAGCACCCGCTCGCGCACCAGCGCGTCCAGCGTCTGGGCCCGGGCCTCGGGTCCATCGAGCAGCTTGGGGTCGATCTCGGGCCGCTGCTGGCGCACCCGCTGGGCCTGCTGCTGGTGCGACTCATCCCATTCGGACTGGGTGATCTTCTGGCCGTCCACCTTGGCCACCACGGCATTCGCGCCCTCGGTCATGCCCGAATAGCCCTGGATGCCGAACACCACGAACGAGGGCAGGATCAGGATCAGGACCAGGCCAAGGATCAGCCGGCTGTGGTTGCGGACGAAATCGAACATGTTGACAGCCTCGGCAGGGCGGGCACCGGCAACGCCGGCTGCCCTGGCCGGTGCGGCGCAGGCGGCAGCTGGTGCGCGACAGGTGCGAAAAAGGCGAACCGGGGTTCGCCTGGGCTGATGGTGCCGCTGCGTTTGCAGCAGCCCTTCGGGATGTGATTCTAGTTCGCCTGCTTGCCGCGCGAAGGCGGCAGGGTGGCATGCCTGCGGTGGTGGGTGCTGAGGGGCTCGAACCCCCGACCTACGCCTTGTAAGGGCGCCGCTCTACCAACTGAGCTAAGCACCCGCAGGTTGCTGGCGCCACCGCAGCGGGCGGCGCCCTGACGCTCTCAGGCTCTCAGTTCAGCGCGTCCTTCAGGCCCTTGCCGGGCCGGAACTTCGGCACCTTGGCGGCCTTGATCTTGATCGCCGCGCCGGTGCGCGGGTTGCGCCCGGCGCGTGCCGCGCGCTTGGTGACGGCAAAGGTGCCGAAGCCGACGATGGACACGCTGCCGTTCTTCTTGAGGGTGGTCTTCACGCCGCCGATCAGGGCCTCCAGGGCCCGGGTGGCGGCCGCCTTGGAGATGTCGGCCTGCTTGGCGATGTGGTCGATCAGCTCAGCTTTGTTCACGAAGTCACTCCCTCTCGATCTTGTCTCTTCGGTGCGCGTCGAGCCTGCGTGCAGGAGCGGGTCGGCGGGTGCTCGGGCACTTGTCGGGACACTGTGTGCGTGGGCGCTGGGTCGGCCCCAATGCTGCGGATCATTACAGCGGTGGCCCCCGGCAGTGTCAAGCACGGGCGGCGCAGTTTAGGTGGATTCACACCCCCCGAGACAGGGCGTCGGGGCCGGACCATCCCGGGCAAGCCAGCTGCTGTGGCATCTTGTGCATGCACCGGCCGGGTCAACGTGACGGGCTGCGCAGCACCAGGCCCACGCCCAGCGCGCACAGCGCCATGCCGGCCCAGCCGGTGGCGGCCATGCGCTCACCGAACAGCCACCAGGCCAGCAGCGCGGTGCAGGGCGGCACCAGGTAGAACAGGCTGGTGACACGGGTAGCGGCGCCACGCTGGATCAGCACCATCAGCAGCGAGCTGCCGCCCAGCGTCAGCACCAGCACCGACCAGGCCAGCGCGGCCAGCAGATCAGGGTGCCACTGCAGCACGCCTGGCTCCAGCCAGGCCAGCGGCGCCGACACCAGCAGCGCAGCGGCGATCTGCACGAAGTTGCCGCTGCGCACATCGGCCGGCAGCACGTGTCGCTTCTGGTAGAGCGTGCCGACGGTGATCGAGGCCAGCGCCAGCACGGCCAGTGCCAGGTTGGCCGGCGTCACCTCGCCCAGGGCCAGTTTGGGCCACACCACGGTGACCAGCCCGGCCAGGCCCAGCAGCAGGCCGGCCCACTGCGCCGGGGTGACTGCGGCCTGCCCCGGCGCCGCAGCACGGCTGACCCACAGCGCGGTGAACAGAGGCTGCAGGCCGACGACCAGCGCCGCCGTGCCGGCCGGCATGCCCAGCCGCACGGCAGCCCACACCCCGCCCAGGTAGCCGGCGTGCATCAGCACGCCGCTGACAGCCAGGTGGCCCCATTGCGCCCGGCCCTGCGGCCAGGGCGCCCGGGCCACCGCAATCCACACACCGAAGGCCAGCAGCGACAACGCATAGCGCCAGCTGAGGAAGGTGAGCGGCGGCGCATGCGGCATGGCCAGCCGCGCCACCACGAAGCCGGTGCTCCAGATCGCGACGAACAGCCAGGGCATGGCGGCCAGCCAGGCCTGCTGGCGGGCCGGGTTCACCCCGCCTTGGCGCGGATCTCGGGCAGCGCCCGCTGCAGGTAATACACCATCGACCAGATCGTCAGCACGCAGGCCAGGATGATCAGCACCGTGCCCCAGATGCGGGTGTCGACGACGCCGAACAGCGCCCCGTCATACAGCAGGAACGGGATGGCCGTCATCTGCGTGGCGGTCTTCAGCTTGCCGAGCATGTGCACCGCCACGCTGCGCGAGGCGCCGATCTGGGCCATCCACTCGCGCAGCGACGAGATGGCGATCTCGCGGCCGATGATCACCAGCGCCACCAGCACGTCCACCCGGTCGAGCTTGACCAGCACCAGCAGCGCCGCGCAGACCAGGAACTTGTCGGCCACCGGGTCGAGAAACGCGCCGAAGGCCGACGTCTGGTTGAGCTTGCGCGCCAGCCAGCCGTCGAGCCAGTCGGTCAGCGCGAACACCACGAACATCACCGTGGCGGTCAGGTTGCGGGTGCCGGCGTCCAGCGGCAGATAGAACACGCCGACGATCAGCGGGATCGAGATGATGCGCGCCCAGGTCAGCAGTGTCGGCAGCGTGAGGAACATGCAGCCATTGTGCAGGACAGGCCTGCACAGCCATGTCACAGACTTGGCACAAGCCCGGCACAGCGTCGGCACAAGCTCCGCACCGGCTCCGCACTGGCTCCGCACAAGCTCTGCACCGGCTCCGCACAAGCTCTGCACCGGCCCTGAACACGCGCCGCAAAGACTGCCCCGCCGGCCGCAGCGTGACCGGCTACTGGTCCAGCGTGCGCGGCTTGAAGCGGCGTTGCGCATCGAACAGGAAGGTCTCGGTGAAGCGCCAGGGCCGCGGCAGGTGGGCCACCGGGCCGAACGGCGCCGCGCGCTGCACTGCAGCCATGGCCAGCTGCACCGTGTCGACGGCCTGCCCGGGGCGGCGCAGCACCTGGATGCGGCGCACGCTGCCGTCGCCGTTGAGCTCGATCTCCAGTACCGGGATGGCCAGCAAGGGCTCGGGTACCGGGCCGTGGTAAGTGTCATCGGGGTTCAGCGCCAGCATGCGCCGGGCCGCCTGCTGGCGGAAGTCGTCCCAGTCACGGGCGTGGCGCCAGGGGGGAGGCACCGTCGGCCTGGGCTGGGCCTGAAGCGGCGGCGGCCTGGCGGTGGCGGTGGCAGGGGCTGCAACGGCAGCAGGCGGTGCCTCGGCGGCGGGCAGCGGCGGCGGTGCCGGCGGCGGTGGCTGGGTCTGGCTGCAGCCGGCGCACAGCAGCAGGCCGGCCAGCCACAGCCAGCGCCCTGGCGGACAGACAGGCCGGCACACCGGCCGGCGGGGCTCAGAGCCTGAGAGTTTTTCGGGCGTGCCCAAGCAGCGCGTCAAAGGGCACCCGATCTAGGCGCAAAGCGCAGCCATAGCCCGGGCTATGGCGAGCATTTGCAACGACGAGCGGGGGCACTTTGGCGTGATGAGCGGGCGTGAACGAAAGACTCTCAGGCTCTCAGTGCAGCGCACGGTAGATCGACTCGGCCAGGTCATGCGACACACCCTCGACGCTGCACAGTTCTTCGACGCTGGCGGCGGCCACGCCGCGGATGCCGCCGAAGCGCTGCAGCAGCCTGGCCCGCTTCTTCGGCCCCACGCCGGTGATGTCTTCGAGTTTGCTGCCGCCGGTGCGCACGCTGGCCCGCTTGGCGCGCATGCCGGTGATGGCGAAGCGGTGCGCCTCGTCGCGGATCTGCGCCACCAGCATCAGCGCCGCCGAGTCATGGCCGAGATACACCTTCTCGCGGCCGTCGGCAAAAACCAACTCTTCCAGGCCCACCTTGCGGCCCTCGCCCTTTTCCACGCCGACGATCAGCGACAGGTCCAGGCCCAGGCCGGCGAACACCTCGCGCGCCATCGACACCTGGCCGCGGCCGCCGTCCACCAGCACCAGGTCGGGCAGGCGCAGCGCCTTGGGCAGCACGCTGTTGGCCGCGTCGGCCGCCATCTCGCCGGCCTTCTGCGCGATGCTGCGCGCCTCGGCCACCTTGGTGTAGCGGCGGGTCAGCACCTGGCGCATGGCGGCGTAGTCGTCGCCGCCGGTGATGCCGTCGATGTTGTAGCGGCGGTAGTCGGCCGGGCGCATCGCATGGCCCTCGTAGACCACGCAGCTGGCCTGGGTGGCCTCGCCGGCGGTGTGGCTGATGTCGAAGCACTCGACGCGCAGCGCGTCCAGGTCCTCGGCGACCAGGTCCAGCGCCTCCACCAGGGCGCGGGTGCGCTCGCGCTGGCTGCCCTCTTCGGCCAGCAGCCGCGCCAGCGCGATCTGCGCGCCCTTCTCGGCCATCTCCAGCCACAGCTTGCGCTGCTCACGCGGCTGGTGCTGCACGTTGATCTTGCTGCCGGTCTGCTCGCTCAGCGCGGCCAGCAACTCGGGCGCCACCGGGCAGCTCAGCACCAGCAGGCCGGGCGGCGCCAGGCCCAGGTAGTGCTGGGCGATGAAGGCCTCCAGCACCTGTTGCTCGACGCTGAGCGCGGCCTGGCGCTCGTCGGCCTCGTCGGCGGTGAGCGCGGCGGCGTCTTCCACATGGGCCGGAAAGTAGGCCCGGTCACCCAGGTGGCGGCCGCCGCGCACCATTGCCAGGTTGACGCAGGCGCGCCCGCCCTGCACCTGCACAGCCAGCACGTCCACGTCGCGGTCGCGCGTGCTGGTGAGGCTGCTCTCCTCCATGCTCTGCTGGTGCAGCACCCGCGACAACGCGCTGATCTGGTTGCGCACCTCGGCCGCGCGCTCGAATTCCAGCGCGTCGGCATAGGCCATCATCTGCACCTGCAGGGTGCCGATCACCTCGTCGGTGGCGCCCAGCAGGAAGCGCTCTGCATTCGACACGTCACGCTGGTAGTCGGCCGGCGCGATCAGCCCCACGCAGGGGCCGGAGCAGCGGCGGATCTGGTACAGCAGACAGGGCCGGCTGCGGTTGGCGTACACCGTGTCTTCGCAGGTGCGCAGGCGGAAGGCCTTCTGCAGCAGCAGGATGGTCTCCTTCACCGCCCAGGCGCCGGGGTACGGCCCGAAGTAGGTGTGCTTGCGGTCGACCGCGCCGCGGTAGTAGGCGATGCGCGGGAACGGGTGGCGCTGCAGCTTCAGGTAGGGGTAGCTCTTGTCGTCCCTGAACAGGATGTTGAACTTGGGGCTCAAGGTCTTGATCAGGTTGTTTTCCAGCAGCAGCGCCTCGGCCTCGGTGCGCACCACCGTGGTCTCCACCCGCGCGATGCGGCTGATCATGTGGCCGGTGCGGGTGCCGCCGTGGTCTTTCTGGAAGTAGCTGGCCACCCGCTTCTTCAGGCTGCGCGCCTTGCCCACGTACAGCACGTTGCCTTGCGCGTCGAAGTAGCGGTAGACGCCCGGCAGGCTGGGCAGCGCGGCCACCTCGGCCAGCAGGCGCTCGCGCTGCAGCGCTGCGTCCGCCCGGGCGGCGGCTGCGGGGTCGGCGGTGGTGACAGTGGCGTCGGGCTCGGTCATCGGCAGAGAGGTGGGCGGTGCCGGATTCTGCCGCCGCCTGACAATCCCGCCGATGCAAGGCTGGCGCTGGGATGTCTTCTGCCGGGTGATCGACAACTTCGGCGACGTGGGTGTCAGCTGGCGGCTGTGCAGCGCACTGGCCGCGCACGGGCAGACGGTGCGGCTGTGGATCGACGACGCCAGCGCACTGGCCTGGATGGCACCGCAGGGCGCGCCGGGCGTGTCGGTGCAGCCCTGGGATGCCGCCAGCGGTGCCTTGGAACCCGGTGACGTGGTGGTGGAAAACTTCGGCTGCGCCCTGCCCGAGGCCTTCGTCGCCCGCATGGCGGCGCGGCCGGCGGCGCCTGTGTGGATCAACCTCGAATACCTCAGCGCCGAAGCCTATGTGGAGCGCAGCCACGGCCTGCGCTCGCCGCAGTTCAGCGGGCCTGGCGCCGGGCTGGACAAGTGGTTCTTCTACCCCGGCTTCACGCCGGCCACCGGCGGGCTGCTGCAGCACCCCGGCGCGCCGGCACCGGCCGGCGCCCGGGCCTGGCTGGCGCAGCGCGGCTGGGCCCCGGCCGCCGGCGAGCGCGGCGTGCTGCTGTTCGGCTATGCCAACCCGGCCCTGCCGGCGCTGCTGGCCGCGCTGGCCGGCCAGCCCGCGCTGCTGTGGCTGCCGCCGGGGCCGCTGCAAAGCCAGCTGCAGGCACGACAGTCTGCCGGCCAGCCGTTGCCGCCCGGCCTGCGGTTGCAGCCGCTGCCCTGGCTGCCGCTGGCCGATTTCGACCACCTGCTGGCCGCCGCCGACCTGAAACTGGTGCGTGGCGAGGACTCCTTCGTGCGCGGCCAGTTGCTGGGCGACGGCCCGGTGCTGTGGCAGATCTACCCGCAGGCCGACGGCGCCCATGCGGCCAAGCTCGACGCCTGGATGGCCCGGCTGCTGGCCGGCAGCCCGCCACCGCTGGCCGCAGCGGTGCGGCGGGCGCAGCGGGTGCTCAATGGCCTGGACGACGGCCCACCAGGCACGGCGCTGCAGCTGCCGGAGCCAGCCGCCTGGCGCGCACAACACCGCCGCTGGCAGGCCGGATTGCACGCCCAGGCCGACCTCGTCACCCAGCTGCTGGCCTTTGCCGGCAGCAAGATGGCCATGAAACCCGGCTAAAATCACGGGCTTTGCTCCACGCCGACCGGCGTGCCCGCATCCGCCACAAGGCGCGCAGCCTTGCGCAGCACGGCTTGCGGCCACCGGTCCACACCCCGGGAACCCCCATGAAAATCGCTCAAGAAATCCGCGCCGGCAACGTCATCATGCAGGGCAAGGACCCGTGGGTCGTGCTCAAGACCGAATACAGCCGCGGCGGCCGCAACGCAGCCACCGTGCGGATGAAGCTCAAGAGCCTGCTGAACAACCAGGCCACCGAGACGGTGTTCAAGGCCGACGACAAGATGGACCAGATCGTGCTGGACAAGAAGGAGTGCACCTACACCTACTTCGCCGACCCGATGTACGTGTTCATGGACGGCGACTACAACCAGTTCGAGGTGGAAGCCGAGAACATGGGCGACGCCATCCAGTACCTGGAAGACGCGATGCCGGTGGAAGTGGTGTTCTACGACGGCAAGGCCATCTCGGTGGAAGTGCCGACCTCGGTGGTGCGCGAAGTCACCTGGACCGAGCCCGCCGTCAAGGGCGACACCTCGGGCAAGGTGCTCAAGCCGGCCAAGATCGCCACCGGTTTCGAGATCCCAGTGCCGATCTTCGTCGCCCAGGGCGACATGATCGAGATCGACACCCGCACGCACGAGTACCGCAAGCGCGTCTGATCGCGCTGCAGCGCCAGCCAGGACAGCAGGGCACCTCGGTGCCCTTTTTCATGCCTGCGCGCTGCCGGTGGCGCCGGTCGTGCCGGTCGTGCCGGCCACGTCGGTCAAGCCGGTGATACCTTCGCCCACCATGGCCTTTGACTTCGACGCTGCGGTGCTGGCACCGCACCGCATGCAACCCGGGCTGCGCCGGCTGCAACCGGGCGCAGCGCAGCTGACCCCGGCCCTGGCGCCGCAGTGCGGCATGCAGCGCCACCTGCGCGAGAAGCTGGCGGTGCTGGGCGCTTTCCGCAACCAGGCGCTGCTGCAGCTGCCTGGCTTCGACGCCGGCCCGGCCCTGGCTGCGCTGGCCGCCCATGCGGCGGCCGAGCAGCCGCAGGCGCTGCAGATCGATGGTGCCTGCTGGCATGCACCCTGGCTGGGCTGGTCACTCGACGGCGCTGACGAGCCGGTGGCGGTCAACCCTGACAGCGGCCCCAGCGACTGGTCTGCCATCGGCCCGCTGCTGGCCGACACCCCCCGCCCCTGGCGCCGCGCGGCGCTGCTGAGCCTGGCCTTTGCCGAAGACTTCGCGGTGGTCGATGGCGCCACCGGCACCCTGCCCTGGCTGGCCGTGGCGCTGCCGTCGATGTGGGCACCGGAAGACAAGGTGGGCCGCAGCTTTGCCGACGCCCATGCGCCGGTGGCCGACAACCGGCTCATCATGAACGCCGCGCCGCACCTGCTGCGCATGGTCACCGGCGCCGAGCGCTGGGAGCGCTTCGTCTGGACACTGACCGCCCACCCGCGCCTGCACGGCCACCCGCAGCGGGTGGACCCGGCGCGCTGGGCGCCTGGGCTGGACGACGACCAGCTGGCTGCGCAGACCTGGTGGCGCACCGAGCGCCAGACCTTCATCCCGGTGCCCGGGGCGCAGCAGGCGGTGTTCACCATCCTGGTCAACCTCACGCCGCTCGGCCGCGCCTTCAGCCAGCCGGCGCAGGCCGCCCGGGTGCATGACGCTCTGGCCTCGATGAGCGACGCTGTGCTGGCCTACCGGGGCCTGGTCCAGGCCCGGCCGGCACTGCTGCGCTGGCTGGCGCGGCAGGCGGGCGGTGTGTGGGGCAGTGCGGGGGGCAGTGCGGGGGGCGGTGTGGGGGGCGGTGTGGGGGGCAGTGCGGCAGCGGGCCCTGCCGCGTGAGCTGGGGCCCACTGCAGCCGGCGCGCATCGATTTCAGCGATGGCCAGGCGCCTGGCGCGCCCGACTTCGGCGATGTCTACCACCCGCAGGCCGGCGCAGCGGGCCAGGCACGCCAGGTGTTCCTGGGCGGCAATGGCCTGCCGGGGCGCTGGGCCGGGCGGCCCCGCTTCGTGTTGCTTGAAACCGGATTCGGCCTGGGCAACAACTTCCTGGCCACCTGGGCAGCCTGGCAGCAGGACGCCCGGCGCTGCGACCGGCTGTGGTACCTGGCCGTCGAGAAGCACCCGCCCCGGCCTGCCGACCTGGCGCGCGCGCATGCGGCGTCGGCCTGGCCCGCGCAGGCCGCCGAACTGCTGCGCCAGTGGCCGCCGCTCACGCCCGACATGCACCTGCTGGACTTCGACGGCGGCCGGGTGCGGCTGCTGCTGGCCTTTGGCGACATCGCCCAGGTGCTGCCCGAGCTGATCGCCTCGGTGGACGCCTTCTACCTCGACGGCTTTGCGCCAGACCGCAACCCTGCCATGTGGGACGCCTGGCGGTTGCGCCAGCTGCCGCGCCTGGCCGCGCCGGGCGCCACCCTCTCCACCTGGAACACGGCCAGCGCACTGCGCCAGGGCCTGCAGGCTGCCGGCTTCACGGTGCACACGCAGCCCGGTCAAGGCGGCCAGCGCGAGATGACGGTGGGCTGCTTCGCCCCGCGATTCACCCCGCCCGTACCGCCCGGCCGCCAGCCGCTGGCCGGCGTGCGGACGGTGGCGGTGGTGGGCGCCGGGCTGGCCGGCGCGGCGGTGGCGGCAGCGCTGGCCGGGCGCGGCCTGGCGGTGCAGGTGGTCGACCGCCAGACCGGCCCGGCAGGCGAGACCTCCGGCAATGCCGGCGGCCTGTTCCACGGCGTGGTGCATGCGCAGGATGGCACCCATGCCCGCTGGCTGCGCGCCGCCGCGTTGCACACCGCGCGGCTGCTGCGGCCGCTGTTGGCCAGCAGACAGGTGGCGGGCGCCGTCAACGGCCTGCTGCGTGGCGAGCAGGTGCTGGCGGCAGAGGCCATGCAGCAACTGCTGGCCACGCTGGCGCTGCCGGCAGACTTTCTGCAGGTGGTGCCGCAGGGCCGCGGCGCGTGCTGGCTCTATCCGGACGGCGGCTGGGTGGCGCCCGCCGCGCTGTGCGCCCACTGGCTGGGCCAGCCAGGGATCACCGGCCGATACGGCCAGGCAGTGCAGCGGCTGCGGCGCAGCCCGGCCGGCTGGCAGCTGCTGGGCAACGCCGGCCAGCTGCTGGCAGAGGCCGATGCGGTGGTGCTGTGCAATGCCGCCGACGCGCAGCGGCTGGCGGGGGCCGGAACCGGGGCTGGAGCCACTTGGCCGCTGCAGCAGGTGCGCGGCCAGACCACCATCCTGCCGGCCGGCCTGTCCGGCGCGCCCGGCCTGCCCCGCCCGCTGGCTGACGGCGGTTATGTGCTGCAGCTGGCAGATGGCCGCCTGCTGTGCGGCGCCACATCGCAGCGCGACGACGCCGACCCCGCCCTGCGCCCGGCCGACCACCTGCAGAACCTGGCCACGCTGGCGCGGCTGACGGGCTGGGCGCCCACGCTCGACCCCGCACCGCTGGGCGGCCGCGTGGGCTGGCGCCTGCAGGCCGACGACCGCCTGCCGCTGCTGGGCCCGCTGCCTGATGCGGGCGCCATCGTAGGCTCCGTCGTGGGCACCGTCGTGGGCACCGTCGTGGGCACAGTCGCCGCCAACATCGGCCCGCGCCCGCCCGACCAGCCGCGCCGCGTCGCACGGCAGCATGGCCTGTACATCTTCACCGCCCTGGGTGCACGCGGCATCACCCAGGCTGCGCTGGGCGCCGAGGTGCTGGCCTGCTGGCTGACCGGCGACCCGGTGCCGGCACCGGCCGCGCTGGTGGATGCGCTGGACGTGGCGCGCTTCACCACCCGCGCCGTGCGCCGCGCTGCGCGGCCGCCGGTCTGATGTGGACGCCTTCCATGATCCGGGGCCTCGCCCCGCACCATGAAAGTCAGTCGAACACCAGCGTCTTCACGCCATCCGGCGTGCCCAGCAGGCACGACCGCGCACGGTGGCGGGCGAAGATGCCCACCGTCACCACACCGGGCCACTGGTTGACCTCGGTCTCCATCGCCAGCGGTTCGGTGATCTGCAGGCCGCACACGTCCAGCAGCAGGTTGCCGTTGTCGGTGGTGACACCGGCGCGCACCGCAGCCACGCCACCATAGGCTGCGGCGAAGCGCCGCGCCACCCGGGCCGCGGCCATGGGGATCACCTCCACCGGCAGGGGAAAGCGGCCCAGCACGTCCACCAGCTTGCTCTGGTCGGCAATGCAGATGAAGCGCTCGGCCAGGTCGGCCACGATCTTTTCGCACGTCAGCGCCGCACCGCCGCCCTTGACCATGCACCCCTGGCGGTCGATTTCGTCGGCGCCGTCGATGTAGACCGGGATGCGCTCCACCTGGTTGGCGTCGAGCACGGAGATGCCATGGGCTTGCAGCCGCCGGGTGCTGGCCACCGAGCTGCTGACCGCGCCGGCAATGCGGTCCTTCATCGTGGCCAGGGCGTCGATGAAGCAGTTGACGGTGGAGCCGGTGCCCACGCCCACCACGCTGCCGGGCACCACCACCTGCAACGCGGCGCGGCCGACGAGAGCCTTCAGTTCATCCTGGTTCATGGGCGCAGAGGCTCTCGCAGGGGGTCTGGGACAATCCCTGATTATGGCTTTGATCCCCTACGCACTGACCCGCCCCTTCCTGTTCGGGCTCGACCCCGAGCATGCCCACGAGCTGACGCTGGAGTCCATCGCCACACTGCAGAACACGCCGCTGCAGTGCCTGTGGCGGCAGCCCCGGGTGGCTGATCCGGTGACGCTGGCGGGCCTGCGGTTCCCCAACCGCATCGGCCTGGCCGCCGGGCTGGACAAGAACGGCCGCTGCATCGACGGCCTGGGCGCGATGGGCTTCGGCTTCATCGAGGTGGGCACGGTCACGCCCAAGGGGCAGCCGGGCAACCCCAAGCCGCGCATGTTCCGCCTGCCGGCCAAGGACGCGCTGATCAACCGCCTGGGCTTCAACAACGACGGTCTGGCCGCCTTCATCGCCAACCTGCAGCGCGCGCGCAGCTTCCGCGCCGCCGGCGGCATCCTGGGCCTGAACATCGGCAAGAACGCCGCCACCGCCATCGAAGACGCGGCCAGCGACTACCTGAAGTGCCTGGACGGTGTGTACGCCCATGCCGACTACGTGACGGTGAACATCAGCAGCCCCAACACCGAGAACCTGCGCGCATTGCAGAGCGACGCCGCGCTGGACGCACTGCTGGGCGCGCTGCAGCATCGGCGGCAACAGCTGGCCAAGCAGCACGCGCGGAAGGTGCCACTGTTCGTGAAGATCGCGCCCGATCTGGGTGAGGCGCAAGTGGGTGTGATCGCCGCCACCCTGCGCGCCAACGGCATCGACGGCGTGGTGGCCACCAACACCACCGTCGCACGCGACGCGGTGGCCGGCCTGCCGCATGCGGATGAATCCGGCGGCCTGAGCGGGCGGCCGGTGTTCGAAGCCAGCAACCGGGTGATCGCCCAGCTGCGGGCTGCGCTGGGCAGCGGCTACCCGATCATCGGCGTGGGCGGTGTGATGGGTGGCCGCGATGCACAGGCCAAGATCGCCGCCGGGGCTGACCTGGTGCAGGTCTACACCGGCTTGATTTACAAGGGGCCGGAGCTGGTGTCGGATTGCGCGCGGGCGCTGGCTGCCCGCCGTTGAGCTGCTGTCAGAACAGCAACGCCACGCCCGTCTTCTGCTGCAACTCCTCGCCGCTCACGCCCGGCGCCAGCTCCACCACCTTCAGCCCGGCGGGCGTCACGTCCAGCACGGCCAGGTCGGTGATGATGCGGTTCACCACACCCAGACCGGTCAGCGGCAGGTTGCACTCGGGCAGGATCTTCAGGTCGATGCTGCCGTCCTTCTTCTTGGCCACGTGCTCCATCAGCACCAGCACCCGGGCCACGCCGGCCACCAGGTCCATCGCGCCGCCCATGCCCTTGACCATCTTGCCGGGGATCATCCAGTTGGCCAGGTCGCCCTTGGCGCTGACCTGCATCGCGCCCAGGATGCTCAGGTTGATCTTGCCGCCGCGGATCATCGCGAAGCTGTCGTGGCTGCCGAAGATGCTGCTGCCGGGGATGGTGGTCACGGTCTGCTTGCCGGCATTGATGAGATCCGGGTCGACGGCGCTCTCGTCGGGGAAGGCGCCGATGCCCAGCATGCCGTTCTCGCTCTGCAGCCACACCTCGATGTCGGGCGAGACAAAGTTGGCGACGAGTGTGGGCAGGCCGATGCCGAGGTTGACGTAGAAGCCGTCCTGCAGTTCCTGGGCAGCACGGGCCGCCATCTGGTCGTGGGTCCAAGGCATCTCAAACTCCCTTCGGGTTCTGCTGGGTGGTGCGCTTCTCGATGCGCTTTTCCGGGTGGGCGTTCAGCACCAGCCGGTTCACGTAGATGCCGGGCAGGTGGATCGCGTCCGGGTCCAGGCTGCCGGTCTCGACGATCTCTTCGACCTCGACCACGCTGATCTTGCCGGCCATGATCACCGCCGGGTTGAAGTTGCGCGCGGTGCGGCGGAACACCAGGTTGCCGCTCTTGTCGGCCTTCCAGGCCTTGCCCAGCGCCACATCGGGCGTCAGGCTGCGCTCCATCACGTAGGTATGGCCGTCGAACTCGCGCAGCTCCTTGCCCTCGGCCACCAGCGTGCCCACGCCGGTGCGGGTGAAGAAGGCCGGAATGCCGGCGCCGCCGGCACGCAGCTTCTCTGCCAACGTGCCCTGGGGGGTGAAATCCAGCTGCAACTCGCCGGCCAGGTACTGGCGCTCGAACTCCTTGTTCTCGCCCACGTAGCTGCTGATCATCTTGCTGATCTGGCGCGTCTCCAGCAACTTGCCCAGGCCGAAGCCGTCGACCCCGGCGTTGTTGCTGATGACGGTGAGGTTCTTCTTGCCGGAATCGCGCAGCGCGTCGATCAGCGCCTCGGGGATGCCGCACAGGCCGAAGCCGCCCACGGCCAGCAACTGGTCGTCGGCGACGATGCCTTCCAGCGCCGCTGCGGCACTGGGGAAGATCTTTTTCATCGGGGTTGCCCTTCGCAGATGGGTGGGGTGGAACAGCGCGTGGCGCAAAGCGTACTACGTATGGCATTAGGTAGGGGTTACGTAAAATCGCCTAAGCCTTCAGCACCCACCACAACCCCCGACAACCCACCAGGAGCCCCACCGATGCCGGCCACCCCGCTGCTCGACCTGCCCACCCTGCAAGCCATGCTGACCGACCTGGTCGCGCCCTGGGTGGCCCAGCTGCACCTGCGGGTGCTGGCAGCCAGCCCCGGCGAGGTGCGGCTGGCACTACCCATCGTGCCGCTGCATGTGCACGTGGGCGGCGTGCTGTGCGGCCAGACGATGATGTCGGCCGCCGACACCGCGATGATCCTGGCCATCTCCACCCAGCTGGGCGGCTTCAAGCCGATGACCACGGTGCAGTTGCAGACCAGCTTCCTGCGCCCCATTCCGGGCAGCCGCACCGACCCGGCCGGCGAGGCGCTGGTGATCGGCCGGGTGCTGCGCCTGGGCAAGACCCTGGCCTTCGGCGAGATCGAGGTGCTCGACACTGCGGGCAAGCTGGCGGCGCACGCCACCACCACCTACGCGCTGCTGTGATGGCGCCGGGTACGCCGGCGCTGGACTACCGCACCGCCTTCGACCTGGCGCCGATCGGCCTGGTGCTCAGCCGCCAGCGCCAGATCGTCGACTGCAACCAGCAGCTGCTGGCGATGTTCCGCGCCCAGCGTGACCAGCTGCTGGGCCGCAGCTTCGAGGTGCTGTACCCCACGGCTGCCGAATTCGAGCGCACCGGCGCGCGCATCGCTGCCAGCCTGGACGCGCAGGGCTGGTACGCAGACGAGCGGGTGATGAAGCGTGCGGCGGGCCCCAACGCCGGGGATCTGTTCTGGTGCCATGTGAGCGGCCGGGCGCTCGACCCGGCCCAGCCGCACGCCGCCGGCATCTGGGCATTCGAAGACCTGTCGGCCAAGCGCAAGCTGAAGGTGGATTTCACTGCCCGTGAGCGGGAGATCGCCGCGCTGCTGATCGACGGCCTCACCAGCAAGCTGATCGGCAAGCGCCTGGGCATCAGCCCGCGCACGGTGGACGTGTACCGCGCGCGGCTGATGCGCAAGCTGGGCGCGGCCACCACGCCCGAGCTGGTGAACAAGCTGTTGGCGGGCTGAGAGCCTGAGAGCGCCCCCAGACCTGCCGCTGCGCGTCAGGCCCCCCGAGGGGGATGAGGAAACTTGGGAGCGGCCCGGCGTTTCCTCATGAGTCTTTCGTTCACGCCCGCTCATCACGCCAAAGTGCCCCCGCTCGT
>JBBRVT010000002.1:0-32512 GCA_038246615.1 Burkholderiales bacterium | reverse complement strand
GGCGGTCTGTATGACCAGGTGATCGCCAAGGCCAAGAAGCGCTGAGAACGCCATGTTCCTGCGCAAGACCCTGCTGACGCGCCACAGCGTGCTGCCGGGCTTCGACCTGGCACTGGGCTTCACGCTGCTGTACCTGAGCTTCATCGTGCTGATCCCGCTGTCGGCGGCGTTTCTCAAGACCGCCACGATGACCTGGCCGGCGTTCTGGGACGCGGTGACCGCGCCGCGCGTGCTGGCCAGCTACCGGCTGACCTTCGGCGCCAGCCTGGCCGGGGCGCTGGTCAACGCCTTCTTCGGCCTGATCGTGGCCTGGGTGCTGGTGCGCTACGACTTCCCGGCCAAGCGCTTCATCGACGCGCTGGTCGACCTGCCGTTTGCCCTGCCCACCGCAGTGGCCGGCATCGCGCTGACCGCCCTGTATTCGCAGAACGGCTGGATCGGCCAGTACCTGCCGTTCAAGGTGAGCTTCACGCCGCTGGGCGTCTTCGTGGCGCTCACCTTCATCGGCCTGCCCTTCGTGGTGCGCACGGTGCAGCCGGTGCTGGAAGACCTGCAGAAAGAATTCGAGGAAGCCGCCGCCACCCTGGGCGCAAGCCGCTGGCAGACCTTCCGGCTGGTGATCTTCCCGATCCTGGCGCCGGCCCTGCTGACCGGCTTCGCGCTGGCCTTCGCCCGCGCGCTGGGTGAATACGGCAGCGTGATCTTCATCGCCGGCAACATACCGATGGTCAGCGAGATCACACCGCTGCTGATCATCACCAAGCTGGAGCAATACGACTACCAGGGCGCCACCGCCATCGCGGTGGTGATGCTGGTGGCCGCTTTCATCGTGCTGCTGGGCATCAATGCGCTGCAGGGCTGGGCCCGCAGCCGCCAGGGGCGGACATGAGCGCCGCCGTGCCGCTGCGCGCCGGTGCCGGTGCCGGTGCCGGTGCGGGTACCAGTGCGGGTGCCAGGGCCAGGGCCAACGCGACCACCGAGGCGCCCTGGGTGAAGTGGACCCTGATCGGCGTGGCGCTGGCCTTTCTGACCTTCTTCCTGTTCATTCCGCTGACCGTCGTGTTCGTCGAGGCGCTGAAGAAGGGCTGGGGCGTGTACCTGGCTGCGGTGGTCGAGCCCGACGCGGTGTCGGCGATCAAGCTGACGTTGATCGCCGCGGCCATCTCTGTGCCGTTGAACCTGGTGTTCGGCGTGGCCGCCGCCTGGTCCATCGCCAAGTTCGAGTTCCGCGGCAAGAACCTGCTGCTCACGCTGATCGACCTGCCGTTCTCGGTCAGCCCGGTGATCTCGGGCCTGATCTTCGTGCTGGTGTTCGGCCTGCAGGGCTGGTTCGGCGAATGGCTGCGCGACCACGACCTGAAGGTGATCTTCGCGGTGCCGGGCATCGTGCTGGCGACGGTGTTCATCACCTTCCCGTTCGTCGCGCGTGAGCTGATCCCGCTGATGCAGGCCCAGGGCACCGAGCAGGAAGAAGCCGCACGGGTGCTGGGCGCCGGCGGCTGGCAGATCTTCTGGCGCATCACGATGCCGAACGTGAAGTGGGCGCTGCTGTACGGCGTGATCCTGTGCAACGCCCGGGCGATGGGCGAGTTCGGCGCGGTCAGCGTGGTCTCGGGCCACATCCGCGGCCAGACCACCACCATGCCGCTGCACATCGAGATCCTCTACAACGAGTACCAGTTTGCCGCAGCCTTTGCGGTGGCGTCGCTGCTGGCGCTGCTGGCGCTGGTGACGCTGGCGCTGAAGTACGCGGTAGAACAACGTGTGAAAGCGCAAAAGCGCAACGCGGGCGACCGCGCGGAGTGAGCCATGTCGATCGAAGTGCGAAACCTCAACAAGCGCTTCGGCGCCACCGTCGTCTGCGACAACCTCAACCTCGACATCCCCGATGGCGAGCTGGTGGCGCTGCTGGGCCCGTCGGGCTCTGGCAAGACCAGCCTGTTGCGCATCATCGCGGGGCTGGAGGTGCCTGATTCAGGCAGCGTGCTGTTCCACGGCCAGGATGCCACCCGCACCGACGTGCGCGACCGCCTGGTGGGCTTCGTCTTCCAGCATTACGCACTGTTCCCGCAGTTGACCATCTTCGAGAACGTGGCCTTCGGCCTGCGGGTGCGGCCCAAGGCCACGCGGCCGTCTGCCGCCGAGATCCAGTCGAAGGTGACGGCGCTGCTGAAGCTGGTGCAGCTCGACTGGATCGCCGACCGCTACCCGCACCAGCTGAGCGGTGGCCAGCGCCAGCGCATCGCCCTGGCGCGCGCGCTGGCGGTCGAGCCCAAGGTGCTGCTGCTCGACGAGCCCTTCGGCGCACTCGACGCCAAGGTGCGCAAGGAATTGCGCCGCTGGCTGCGCCGGCTGCACGACGAGATGCATGTGACCAGCGTGTTCGTGACCCACGACCAGGACGAGGCGATGGAAGTGGCCGACCGCATCGTGGTGATGAACCAGGGCCGCATCGAGCAGGTGGGCAGCCCGGACCAGATCTACGACCGCCCGGCCACGCCCTTCGTGCTGCAGTTCCTGGGTGACGTGAACCTGTTCCACGGCCGCACCGGCCAACCGGGCCACCCAGGCCACGAACCGGGCGGCGGCGTGGCAGCCGATGCCGGCGGGGACGTGCACTACGTGCGCCCGCATGAACTGGACGTGGTGGCCGAGGCGGCTGATGGCACCTGGCCGGCCGAACTGTCGCAAGCGTTGACACTGGGCCCGGTGACGCGGCTGGAGTTCAGGCGCGACGACGGCAGCTACGTGGATGTGGAACTCAGCCGCCAGCGCTGGCAGCAACTGCGCGACAGCCTGCAGCTGGTTCCTGGCAGCCGCGCGCACCTGCTGCCGCGCCGGGTCACCCGTTTCACCAGCACCGGGCCGCAGCTGGTCGCCGACGACCCGGCTGCGGCGATCTGAGCCGCAGCGCGGTGCGTTGGCCGCAGCGCGGTGCGTTGGCCGCAGCGCAGTGCGTGGGCCGCAGCGCGGCACAGCGCTGTGCTGCGGGGGATCACGGGCGCACGGCGATCTCGTTCTTCACGGCCTTCACGCCCTTGACCTTCCAGGTCAGCGACTCGGCGGTGCTGCGCTCGGTGGTGCCCTTGGCGAAGCCGGACAGCATCACCGTGCCCTTCATCGTCTCCACGCTGATGGCGGCAGCATCGACCAGCTTGTCCTCGACGAAGCGGGCCTTCACTGCCGTGGTGATGGCGGTATCGTCGATGTAGGCGCCGACCGATTCCTGGCCGCGGGTGACGGCACAGCCAGTGGCGGTGAGCATGACGATCGAGGCGAGGACGGCAGCGAGGGTGGTGCGGTTTTTCATTTCAAGGCTCCTGTGGGGGTTGGGTCTGGCCGGCAGTGGTCTGGCCGCTCATCTGTGCTGCCAGGGTCCGGACCGTCGGCCCTGCAGCCACTGTAGGAAACGCCACCGCAAGCGCCCATCGGCCGGAAGCCAGCGCGGCTGTAGGACAGCAAGCCGTTGCGTGCGCAGGTGCGGCAGCGCACCGACCGGGCCGGCACGCGGCGACACCCTGCTGCTGCGGTGGCGGCTTTCGGCGCCTGCCCTGGCGCCAGCCGTTGCGACTGCGCCGGGCCGGGCGCCGATGCCGCACGCCCCACCCTGCTCTCCACGCCTCGAAAGGCCATTCCATGCAAACCACCACACCCCTTCCGACATCAGGCGCGCAGCGCCGCATCCTGGCCGGCCTGTCCGCCCTGGGCGTGCTGGCCTTGGGCGCCTGTGCCAGCCTGCCACCGCCCACTGCGCAGTTGGCCGTCAGCGCTGCCGCCGTGGCCCATGCCAACGCGGCCGCCGGCCAGACCGCACCCCAGCCCGAGCTGGCGCTGGCGCGCGACAAGCTGCGGCGCGCCAACCAGGCGCTGGCCGACAAGGACAACCTGGCCGCCGGCCGCCTGGCCCAGCAGGCCCAGCTGGATGCGCTGGTGGCCGAGTCCCGCGGCGAGACCGTCAAGGCCCGCCTGGCCGCGCAGGAAGTGCAGGCCGCCAGCCAGGCACTGGCCGACGAGATGGCGCGCAAGAAGCCGTGACCAACGCACGCCCTGCGCGACCCGGCCCGTATCTCCCCGCTTTTCACTTTCAGGAACCTCCGATGACCACCCCCCTTCCCCGCACCCGCACCACCCGCACCACCCGCCCGGCCCTGTGGCCGTTGGCCTTGCTGACGCTGGCCGCCATCACCGCCTGCGCCAGCGCGCCGCCAAACAATGCCCGGCTCAACGAAGCGCGCGACCAGCTGCGCGCTGTCCGCGCCGACCCACAGAGCCAGGGCCTGTCCGGCCCCGAGCTGCAGAACGCCAATGCCGCGATGGACGCGGCCGAATCGGCGCTGGCCCGCGGCGACGACAGCGACAGCGTCGACCACCTGGCCTACCTGGCCAGCCAGCGCACCGTGCTGCTGGAGCAGGCCGGCATGCGCCGCAGCGCCGAGGCCACCGTGGCCCAGGCCACCGCCCAGCGCGACCAGCTGCGCCTGGCTGCCCGCACCCAGGAGGCCGACAGCGCGCAACGCAGTGCCCAGGCCTCACAGCGTGACGCCCAGGCCTCGCAGCGCGATGCCCAGGCCTCGCAGCGCGACGCGCTTGGTGCGCAGCGCCAGGCCGAAGCCGCCCAGCGCGACGCCGAGGCCGCGCAGCGCCAGGCCGGCGTCGCCCAGCAGCAGGCCGGTGATGCCGAGCGGCGCGCCAGCATGCTGGCCCAGCAGTTGCAGGCGATGGACGCCCGCCAGACCGACCGCGGCATGGTGGTTACCATCGGCGACGTGCTGTTCGACACCGACCGCTCCGAGATCAAGCCCGGTGGCCAGCGCAGCATGGACAAGCTGGTGACGTTCCTGCAGACCTACCCGATGCGCCGCGCCATGGTCGAGGGCTTCACCGACAGCATCGGCGGCAGCGACCACAACCTGGCGCTGTCGGCCCGGCGTGCCGAGGCGGTGCGCGCCGCCCTGGTGGGCGCGGGCGTGGGCGCCGAGCGCATCCGCACCCAGGGCTACGGCGAAGCCTATCCGGTCGCCGGCAATGCCGACGCCGGCGGCCGGCAGATGAACCGCCGGGTAGAGATCGTGCTGTCGGACGACAGCGGGCTGATCCAGCCGCGCTGAGCGGCGGCGGCGGCCCCGACGCGGGCCGCCGGCAGTTTCGGGCCGCCGACAGTCTCAGGCCGCTGGCAGCTGCAGCACGAAGCAGCTGTCGGTCGGCAGCGCGGTCCAGTCCAGCGGCGCACCCACGGCCAGCGCCACCGCACCGGCCGGCAGCGGCTGCGCTGACCCGGGGCGCCGCAGCACGAAGCGCATGCGGCGGCCGTCGCGCCGCAGCGTGATCTCGGCCTGTTGCCAATGCGCCGGCAGGCTGGGCGCCAGGCTCAGCGTGCCGGCCTGCAGCTGCAGGCCGAACACCGATTCGACCGCCGCGCGGTGCAGCCAGGCTGCGGCGCCGGTGTACCAGCTCCAGCCACCGCGCCCGGCGTGCGGCGCCTGTGAATACACATCGCCCGCCACCGCATACGGCTCGAGACGGTACAGCGGGCCCTGCACCGGGTGGGCGCTGCGGTGCGCCGGGCTGATCCAGGTGAACCAGTCGTAGGGCTTGTCGCTGGCTGGCGCCAGGCCGCGCGTCTCCAGCGCAGCCTGGGCCATCAGCGCCCACACCGCCGCATGGTTGTATTGGCCGCCGTTCTCGCGCACGCCCGGCGGGTAGGCCTGGATGTAGCCGGCACTGGGCACGGCATGGGCCAGCGGCGGGTGCAGCAGGCGCAGCAGCCCCAGTTCACCATCGACCAGCTCCGATTGCAGCGCCGCCATGGCCTGCTGCTGGCGCGCCGGTGGCGCCATGGCCGACAGCACCGCCCAGGCCTGGGCGATCAGGTCGATGCGGGCCTCGGCCCGGGTGTGCGACCCCAGTGGCGAGCCGTCGTCGAAGAAGGCGCGGGCATACCAGTCGCCGTCCCAGGCCGGGCCGTCCAGCGCGGCGCGCCAGCCCAGCGCCGCGTCGGCCCAGGCGCGGGCGCGGGCCTGCTCGCCGCGCGCCTGCGCCAGCGGCAGCATGCCGGCCACCAGCGGGCCCAGGAACCAGGCCAGCCACACGCTTTCGCCCTGGCCGCCGATGCCGACGCGGTTCATGCCGTCGTTCCAGTCGCCGGCGCCCATCAGCGGCAGGCCGTGCACGCCCACGCCCAGGCTGCGGTCCAGCGTGCGGGCGGCGTGTTCGTACAGGCTGGCCTGTTCGGCACTGGGTGCGGGCGTGTCGTAGCGGTCTTCGGCGCCGGGCGGCAACGGCGCGCCGTCGAGGAAGCCGACCACCGCGTCGAGCACCGCCACGTCGCCGGTGTGGCGCAGGTAGTGCAGCAGCGCATGCGGCAGCCACAGCAGGTCGTCGCTGAAGTGCGTGCGCACGCCGGCGCCGCCGGGCGCATGCCACCAGTGCTGCACGTCACCGGCCACGAACTGGCGCGACGCGCACAGCAGGATCTGCGCGCGCAGGGTCTGCGGTTCGGCCCAGGCCAGGGCCAGGGTGTCCTGCAACTGGTCGCGAAAGCCGGTGGCGCCGCCGGCCTGGTAGAAGCCGGCCTTGGCCCACAGCCGGCAGCTCACCGCCTGGTACAGCAGCCAGCGGTTGACCAGGGCGTCGAACAGCGGGTCGGGCGTGGCCACGCTGGTGGCGCCGAGCAGCGCGTCCCAGTGGGCCTGCACATCGGCCTGGCGCTGCGCCGGCGGCACGGTCGCCGCCAGCGCGGCCTGGCTGCGCGCGGCCTCGGGGCTGTCGGCATGGCCCAGCAGGAACACCCGGCCCAGGCGCTGGCCGGGCGCCAGCAGCACCTCTTGTGCCAGTGCGGCGCAGGGGTCCAGCCCGGCGCCCTGCTGGCGGCCCAGGTGGTCGGGCAGCACCGGCTGGCCGCGGGCGTCGAACAGCTCGCGGCGGTCGCAGGTCCAGTCGTCGCCCTGCGCGGCGCTGTCGTCGGGCCCGGCCATGGCCAGCCAGGCGGTGGCCTGGCCCAGGCCGCCGGCGGCTTCGCGCTGGGTCGCCAGCAGGGCCGTCAGCCGGCCCTGCGGCAGGCGCTGGGTGTGCAGCGCGGTGTGCAGGGTGTGGCGCTCGGCGCGGCGCTCGCCCATCTGCCATTCGGCCACCGCCACCAGGCGCAGGCGCAGCGGGCGCGCGCCCAGGTTGTGCAGGCGCACGCTGAGCTGGCGCACCGGCAGCAGCCGGTCGACGCACCACTGCAACTCACAGTGCAGGTCACCCTGCTGGTGGCTGATGCGGGTGCTGCCGGGCGCATGTTCCACCCGGTAGTCCACCCCGGCCGCGCCCCAGGCCGACGGCGTGGCGCTCCAGGCCTGCATGGTGCGGCGGTCCTGCAGCAGCAGCCACTCGCCGGGTGGGTCGGCCACCGGGTCGTTCTGCCAGGGCGTGATCTGGTGCAGGCGGCTGTTGTGCGCCCAGCTGTTGCCACCGCCAGCCTCGCTGACCAGGCTGCCGAAGCCAGGGTTGGCCAGCACGTTGATCCAGGGCCGAGGCGGCCGCTGCGCATGGCCGGCGTTGAAGCTGAAGGTGCCACCGTCGGCGCTGAAACTGCCTGTGCTGGCCAGCGCCGGCCCGCTCACCGGCAGCAGCGCCACGGCCGAGCCGGCCTGGCGCCTGTCACGCGCAGCGTCATGGCCGGCCAGCCAGTCATGCACATGGTGCAGCAGGCTGCGGCCGTCGGCCACCAGCCGCACCCGGGCCAGGGCCTGCAGCGTGGCCAGCTCTTCCACCGACAGCGCATCGGCGCGCAGCAGGTGGAAGCCCACCACGCTGCCGCCACCGGCGGCGCCTGCGGTCGCATGGCGGTCATGCAGCACAGTAATCTCGCGCTGCAGCGGCATCAGGTAGCTGGCCGGCTCGGCATTGACCACCACCAGGTCGGCCGCCAGGCCGCCCCAGGACCACAGCTGCAGCGCCTGCGCCAGCGTGCGCAGCAGGCCCATGCTGCTCATCGCACCGGCCGACACCAGCAGCAGCGGCCGCTCGCCCGAGATGCCCAGCCGCCAGAGCAGGCGGCGGTCGCTCGGGCTGGTGGCGTTGTCGGTGGGCACGCGGGTGCGGTGCAGGCCCAGTACCAGGGCGGTGGTCAGCGCCTGCACCGCAGCCAGGTTGTCGGCATGCAGCTGCTGGCTGCGCTGGCGGATGCCGGCCAGCGTGGCCGACATCAGCGACGCGCGCTGCACATGGCTGGGCTGGCGGTAGGTGTCGACCAGCGCGCGCAGCTGGCCGGCGTCGGTGCTGGCGGCGGTGGCCAGGCTGAAGCGGGCCACCGCGCGCGCGCCGATGCGCAGCCGCAGCGCCAGCACGCAGACCGGGTCCAGCCCGGTGTCTAGCGCCAGCGGTGCGCCCTGCGCCGGCAAGGGCAGCAGCGCGGCCAGCGGCTGGCTGGGCGCGCGGTTGCGGCCCAGCCAGCGCGCCCGGTCGGCCTGGCCCTGCAGGCCCAGCAAGCTGACCTGGGCACTGCCCACCAGGCCGGTGATGAAGTGCGCCAGGTGCACGCCGGCCTCGCCAGCCAGGCGCGGGCGGCGCTGGAACACCAGCGCCTGCTGCGGCGGCTGCCACTGCGCCTGCATGAACAGGCCGCCGAAGGCGGGGTGGCCCTCGTCGGCGCGCGGGTCGGCCAGCGTCGGCACGAAGGCCGAGACCAGCTCGATCTCGATCGGCGCATCACTGGCGTTGCGCAGTTCGATCTGGCGGAAGCTGACGTCGTCCTCCGGGCTCATCCAGCAGGTGACATGGGCCTGCAGCGCCGGCCATTCGGCGTCGAAGCAGACCCGGTCGACATGGAACACGCTGCGGTAGTGCGCCTCGGGGTCGGGCGCCGGGTGCTGTGTGACCGACACCAGCGGCCCGCCGGGCAGGCGGCGCAGGTACAGGAAGCTGCCCTGGTCGTCGCGCAGCGCATCGTCGCGCTCGCGCACCAGGGCCAGCGCGCCCAGCCGGGTGGTGCCGGCGCCGTTGGCGCGCAGGCTGACATGCAGGCGGCCGTTGCTCAGCAGCTGAGTGGGCTCGACCGCCTGCTGGCCGGGCAGCACGTCGCGCAGCAGCGCCGGCACCAATGCCAGCGGTGGCGGCTTGCGCGGCCCGGCGGGCAGCGGCTGGCGCATCGGCACCTCACGCGGGGTGCGCTCGTGCAGCAGCGCGCCCACCGCCTGCAGGTGCGGGTCGGCCATGCCCCAGCGCTGCACCACGCCGTCGAGCAGCACATTGGCCAGCGCCACCAGGCTCATGCCCTGGTGGTGCGCCATGAAGGTGTTGACCGGGATGCGGGCGCGGCCGTCGGTCTGCAGCGCGGGCGTGTAGTCCAGCGCCTCGATGAAGCCCAGCGAGCCGCGCGCACCCAGGGCCTGCAGCAGCACCAGGTTGGCGCTGGCCAGGCGCGGCAACACCTGCGCGGCCAGCAGGGTGGCGTAGGGGGCGATCACCAATTCGTCGGGCGGGGTGCGGCGCAGCGCCAGCGCCGGCACGCCCTGCGGCGCGTACTGGTAGGCCAGGGTGTGGTCGCAGCCGGCGTAGGCCGATTCGGAGATGCCCCAGGGCAGGTGCTGGCGCGCCACGTAGGCCACCTGCTCGCGCACCGCCGCCAGGCTGGCGCAGTGCAGCACGCTGCCGGGCGGCTCGTCGAGCACCAGGCTGGGCATCAGGTACTCGAACATCGAGCCCGACCAGCTGCGCAACCCGGCCACCGCGCCCGACGCGAAGAACGGCCGGCCCAGCGCCGACCAGTGCCGCACCGGCACGTCGCCCTTGGCGATGGCCAGCAGGCTGGTCAGGCGCGACTCGCTGGCCAGCAGGTCGTAGAAACTGGCGTCCAGCTGTTGCTCGGCCACCCGCCAGCCGATGTGCAGCAGATGGCGCCGCGGGTGGTACAGGAAGGCGAAGTCGGCCTGCCAGGCCAGCTGCGCGCAGCGCCCGGCCAGGGCCCGCAGGCGCGGTACCTGCGTGGCGGCTGCGAGACCGCTGTCCAGCGGGGTGTGCAGCGGGGTGTGCAGCGCGCTGTCCAGCTCGTCAGCCAACTCGCAGCAGGCCTGGGCCACGGCCAGCAGGTGGCCGCTGAAGTTGCCGCTGTCCACCGTCGACACATAGCGCGGCAGCAGCGCGGCGCCGGTGCGGGTGTCGTACCAGTTCAGCAGGTGGCCGCGGTGGCGCTCCAGCGTGTCCACCGTGGCCAGCGTGTCCTCCAGCCGGCTAACCAGCTCGGCCGCACCGATCCAGCCGAAGCGCCGCGCGCAGGCCGCGCTGAGCAGGTACAGGCCGATGTTGGTGGGCGAGGTGCGGTGCGCCAGCATGTCGTGCGGCGTGGTCTGCAGGTTGTCGGGCGGCAGATAGCGGTCGTCGGCGCTGACACAGCGCTCGAAGTAGCGCCAGGTGTCGCGCGCCACGCCCTGCAGGTGGTTTAGCTGGGCGGTGTCAAGCGGCGGGCCGTCGTCAGCCGCGAGCGGGCGGCTGACCCACCAGGTCCACAGCGGCGCGGCGGCCCACAGCGCGCACAGCGCGGCGGCCAGCGGCAGCTGCGCGCGGCCGGCGCCGCTGCCCCACAGCGCATCGGCCGCCAGCGCGGCCAGCAGGACCAGCGCGACCAGCGGCGTGGCGCGGTGCTGCCGCAGCAGGCGGCGCAGGCCGGGTGCGGCAGCGGCTTGCGCGGCGGCGGCGGTGGTCCACTGCAGCAGGCTGCGGTGGCTGACGGCCAGCCGCCACAGCGCGCGGCCGATGGCGTCCAGCGCCTGCAGCGCCTGCTGCAGCAGCATGGCCAGGTGCCACAGGCCGCCCAGCAGCGCGCGCAGCACCTCGGCCAGGGCCTGGCGGTAGAAGTGGCGCTTGGCGATGTCGTCGCGGCTGGGCGCCAGGCCGGCCAGCGCGCCCATCAGCGGGCCGGCGGCAAGGGCCGCCAGCACCAGCAGCAGCGCCACGCCGGGCGCCACCGCCCGCCCGCTGAGCGCCAGCAGCAGCAGGCCCAGCGACAGCGGCGCCACCAGCGAGCGGCGCAGGTTGTCCAGCATCTTCCAGCGGTGCACGCCGGCCAGCTGCAGGCGCCCCGGGCGCAGCAGCGGCAGCAGCTGCCAGTCGCCACGCATCCAGCGGTGCACCCGCGACGCGGCCACGTCGCCATGGAAGGGGGCTTCTTCCACCAGCGTGATGTCGCTGACCACGGCGCAACGTGCCAGGCTGCCTTCCAGCAGGTCGTGGCTGAGCACCAGGCCTTCTGGCAGGCGGCCGGCCAGCACCGCCTGCATGGCCGCCACATGCAGCAGGCCCTTGCCGCTGAAGCTGCCCTCGTCGAACAGGTCCTGGTACAGCTCGGAGCTGGCGGCGCTGTACGGATCGACCCCGCCCTGGCCGGCGAACAGCCAGTGAAAGCGCGTGGCCTGGCCGGCCGCCGGCAGCGGCGTGGCCAGCCGGGGCTGCAGGATGCCGGCGCCGGCCACCACCCGGCGCTGCACCGGGTCGATCACCGGCTGGTTGTGCGGGTGGGCCGCCACCGCCACCAGTTCACGCAGGCGCCCGGGCGGCAGCTGGGTGTCGGCGTCCAGCGTCACGATGTAGGGCGCGCCGGGCACCAGCTGCGAGGCCACTCCCAGGTCGGCAAAGGCGCGGCAGTCGCCGCTGGCCAGGGCCTGCACCAGCTGCTCGAGCTTGCCGCGCTTGCGCTCCCAGCCGATCCAGCACTGCTCGGTGGTGCTGAAGCGGCGCGGCCGCAGCAGCAGGATGAAGCGGGGTGCGGCCCCCGGCTGCGGGTGCAGCGCATTCAGTGCCGCCAGTTGCAGCAGGGTGTCGGCCAGCAGCGGCGCGTCGCCGGGCAACTGGGCGGCCGCAGCGTCGGGCCAGTCGCCCAGCAGAGCGAACTGCGCCTGCGCCTCGGGGTTGGCCAGGTGGTGCAGGCGCAGGCGGTGCAGCAGCACGGCCACGCCGGCGGCGCTGGCCAGAAAGGCCGGCACCACCACCAGCACCCGGTGCGCCGCCGGGATGCCGTCGGCCAGCGCCAGCCGCGGCAGGTGTGCGGGCTGCAGCGATTCGCTGATCAAGCGGTTGGCCAGCGCCACCACCGTCTCGGAGACCGGGCCCAGCAGCAGCAGCCCGGCCAGCAGCCCCAGCCAGGGGCCCAGGCCGCTGCCGGCCAGCAGGATCGCCAGCAGCGCCACCGTCAGCAGCGCCAGCGCACCCAGGTAGACCGGCAGGGTCAGCGCCTGCGCGTGCCGCCGCCACCAGCGCAGCCAGGGCGGTATCCGCAAGCCCAGCACCTGCGCCAGCGCCGGCAGCCCGTCACCAGCCAGCCAGTGGCCGGCGGTGGCGGCCAGCGGCTGGCCGGGCTGCGGCGCCAGCATCAGGCCCAGCAGGCCATCGGCCACCGCCAGCTCGCCCAGGCCGCTGCGGCGCGCCAACCGCTCGATGCGGTGCAGCGTGCGGTCACGCGTGCCGGTGTCCTCGGCCGCGAACAGCGGCGCGGCCAGCATGCGCTGCATCAGCACGCTGGCGCGGGCGACGATCTCGGGCCAGTCGGCGTCGCCGATGGCGCGCAGCGAGGTCACCGCATTGCTCACGCTCAGGTTGTCGGCGGTCTGGTCGGCGCTCTGCTGCGCCAGCTCAGCGGCGGGTTCGGGCAGTGCCTCCTGCAGCCACAGCAGCAATTCGGGAGGCACCGGCATGCCGGGGCCGGCCACGCGGTCCTGCAGGCGCAGTGCCAGCTGGGCCAGCCAGACGCCGTCCACGCCACGCTGCGCCAGCAACTGGCGCAGGCGCACCAGCAGCGGCACGCGCAGGGTGTGGATGCGGTCGCACACCAGGTTGGCCAGCGCATGCGCGGCCTTGTGCGCGGCCAGGCGCTCGGCCAGGCGCCGCAGGTTCTCCACCAGCACCACGCGCAGCGTGGTGGGCAGGGCCCACATCTCGGCCAGCCCCAGCTCGCGGCTGCCCTGGTAGGCGACCAGATAGCGCACCAGCAGGTCTTCGTCGAAGTCGCTGTCGGCATGCGCCACGAAAGCCCAGGCGACGCCGTAGATGCGTGGCAGGCCGGCCAGCGGTTCGTCCGGCAACACCGGCAGGCTGCGGAAGTAGCGCTGCGGCAGGCCGTCGTGGATGGCCAGCAGCTGGGCCTCGATCAGGTGGAAGTTGTCCAGCAGCCATTCGGCCGCCGGGCTGGTGTCGTCGCCGCCCGGCTCCAGGGCGCCAAGGTAGGCATGGGCGCTGCGCAGCACCGCGATATTGCTGCGCAGCCGCGGGAAGAAGGTGGCTTCGCGCGCGCGCGGGCGAACCGCGTGCTGCGCCAGCCCCAGGCTGCGGCCGTGCTGGGCGAAGCGCTCGGGCCCGAAGATCTCGGAGCGGATCGGCGGCAGCAACGCCCCGCGCGCGGGCGACAGCACCGCGCACAGGGCGCGCGGCGCGTCGGGTACCAGGCGCCGCAGGTCGTCCGGCCGCATGCCCCTAGAGAACCGCCAGCACCAGCGCGCCCAGCAGCAGCAGCAAGGCCACGGTGCTGATGAAGCGCGGCGCGACGAAGCTGTGCAGGCCTTCGGCGCCACGGCCCAGCGCACGCAGCCGGCGGTGGCCGCCCTGGCAGTGCTGCAGGTGCAAGTCGAGCGCGCACAGCCCGCCCGGCGCGGTGTCGGTCTCTGTGCCGGTGCGGGTTCCGGTGCTGGTGCCGTTGCCGGTACTGGTGTCCGTGCCGAAGGCCGATGTGCTCCAGCGCAGGCCGGTAGGTGGTGCAGCTGTCATGGCAAGCTTTCTGAAGGGGGCCGGGGTGGGTGGGTGCCAGGCCGGGGCGGCGGTCTGGCCAGGCACTGGTTGTAGGCCGGTGCTGGTCTGGCGTCGGTACGCTGGCGAACACGTGGTCCCACAGGCTGGTGCCGACGCCGTAGCCGCCGGGCACCCGGGCATGGTGGTGCAGCGCATGCCAGCGCCGGCGTGCATGCATCCACGGTCCACCCCCGGAGACCAACAGCGTGATGAGCCCGCTGCCCAGCAGCGTGGGCCCGCAGATCAGCGCCTGCGGCCGCCGGTGGTGCAGCGCATGCCACTGCCTGAACGGTGGCAGGCCGTGCAGCACGAAACGGTGCAGCAGGTACTCGGTCAACGACCACAACAGCATGCCGGCCAGCACCAGGGCCAGCGCCATGCCCAGGCCGGCGCCATCGGGCGCGGCGGGCAGGCTCCAGCCCACCGCCGCTGCCAGGCCCAGGGCCACTGCACCATGCCAGGCGAAATCGGCCCAGTAAACCGTCTGACTGTGTTCAAGCGAAAGCAGGCCCATGCATGTCCCGTCGGCCCGGCAGCCCGGCCCGGGCCGGCGCTGCAGGCCGTGGTCTAAACTGGCAACAGCGGTCCGGCCGGTCGGTACGGTGCCGCACAGTCCACTGGCCCGCCGCTGCCTAACATCGGGCGCGGCCGGTAGCGACTCCGGGCGCTGCTGCATGAACGCCAGCCCGGCTGGCGCCGAACCCGCGCACTGCGATGCAGCACCCACCGGAGACCTGTCGATGACACCCCACACCCAACCACAGAACAATGCGCTGCTGGCATCTCTGCCTGCGGCCGAGTGGGCGCGCTGGCAGCCGCAGCTGGAATGGGTGGCCATGCCGCTTGGCCAGGTGATCTACGAATCGGGCCGCACGCTCAGCCATGTGTTCTTCCCGACCACCTCCATCGTCTCGTTGCTGTACGTGATGGAGAGCGGCGCCTCGGCCGAGATCGCGGTGGTGGGACATGAGGGCGTGGTCGGCATCTCGCTGTTCATGGGCGGCGGGTCCACCCCCAGCCGCGCCGTGGTGCAGAGTGCGGGCGAGGGCTGGCGCCTGCCGTCGGCGGCGATCAAGGACGAATTCAACCGCTCGCACCCTGTGATGCACCTGATGCTGCGCTACACGCAGGCGCTGATCACCCAGATGGCGCAGACGGCGGTGTGCAACCGCCACCACAGCCTGGACCAGCAACTGTGCCGCTGGCTGCTGCTGAGCCTGGACCGCCTGCCCGGCAACGACCTGGTGATGACGCAGGAGCTGATCGCCAACATGCTGGGCGTGCGCCGCGAGGGCGTGACCGAGGCAGCGTTGAAGCTGCAGAAGCAGGGCCTGATCCGCTATGCACGCGGCCACATCACCGTGCTGGACCGCTCGGGACTGGCCGCCCGCACCTGCGAGTGCTATGCGGTGGTGAAGAAGGAATACGACCGCCTGCTGCCGGCCGGATTGGCCGTGTAAGTGCCTGTGTTCGTTGGTGTACAGACCGGCAGCCTGCATGCCGGTCAGACTGGCTGTTGCTGCATGCCGCAACGTTGGCATGCCAACCTGCTGGAGCACCCCTTTGGCACCTGCCCAGAACCACCTGCTCGGCCTGCTGCCCGCCGCCGACCTGCAATGCATCCTGGAGCGCAGCGACGCGGTGCAGTTGCGCCTGGGCGAGGTGCTTTGCGAGGCCGGTGCGCCACTGGAGCATGCCTACTTTCCAGTCGATGGCTTCATCTCGCTGCTGGCGCGCATCAGCGACCACCCCAGCCTGGAGGTGGGTATGGTCGGCCGCGAAGGCCTGTTCGGCGCCGAATTGGCGCTGGGGGTGACCGTCTCGCCGCTGCAGGCCCTGGTGCAGGGCTCTGGGCAGGCCTGGCGCATCCCCACGGCGATGCTGCGGCGGGAGCTGGCGCGTAGCGCTGCGCTGCGCCAGACCCTGCAGCGCTACCTGTATGTGGTGCTGGCACAGATGAGTTCGTCTGCAGCCTGCCTGCACTTTCACCTGATCGGCCCGCGGTTGGCGCGCTGGTTGCTGATGAGCGCGGACCGCGCGCATGCCGACCACTTCCATGCGACCCACGAGATCCTGGCGTGCATGCTGGGTGTGCGCAGGGTGGGTGTGACAGTGGCTGCAGGCGCTCTGCAGCGCCAGGGCCTGATCGCCTACCACCGCGGCCAGGTGACATTGCTGGACCGCACCGGGCTGGAGGCCGCAGCCTGCCCCTGTTATGCCCGACAGCACCTGGCGTACCGGGCACTGATGGGCTGAGGCACCCGGAGGCCGGCCGGAAGGACCGGCCTGCTCCCAAGGCGCGTGAGGAAACGCCGGGGCGCTCTCAGCGGTGCGGGCGGCTCATCAGGGCCAGCACTGCCATCAGCGCAGCGCCGGTGGCAGCGGCCAGCAGCACGGACTTGACCGGCTCGTCCTGGATGTAACCCACGGTGCGCTCACCGGCGCGGCGGGCCTGCAGGCGCGCTTCGCGGGTGCTGTCGCGCAGGGCGGCCAGGCCGCGCTGGCTCAGGTGACCGGCATCGGCCTGCAACTGGCGCGCCGATTGCGACAAGCTGTCCAGCGCCTGGTGCGCGGCATCGGCGCCGGCCTGGATGGCGGCATCGCTGCGGTGGAGGGCGCCGCCGATCATGTGGTTGGCGGCGGCAAGGGAAGCGTTTTCGGCCATGTTGGCTCCTAAGGGTGGGGTGAAACGGATCACGGCCTGCGAACCAGGCCGAACAGGAAACTGAGCACGGCCAAAACCACGAACACGAAGAACAGGATCTTGGCGATGCCGACCGCGCTCGTGGCGATGCCACCAAAACCGAAGATGGCGGCAATCAGCGCGATGACGAGAAAGACGACGGCGTAGTGCAGCATGGTGTGCTCCGGGTGACGCAGCCTCTTGCTGCGGGGTAGATCGACAGTCTGTAGCCAGCTGGCTGGGCAAAGTAGCAGCCGGTCGGCCGCGCCAGCGTAGGACGGCACCGACAGCGGCAGTCCGGCAGGCGCATGAGGAACCGCCGGGCGCTCTCCTCGACAAGCGCCGGGCAGTTCCCGAGTTTCCTCATCCCCGCTCGGGGGGCCTGACGCGAAACGGCAGGTCTGGGGGGTCTGAGAGACGGCGCGTCTTTCGATCCTGCCCGCTCATCACGCCTGAAGGCACCCGCTCATCGTTGCAAATGCCCGCCGTAGCCCGGGCGATGACTGCGCTTTGCGCCTAGATCGGGCACCTTCCGGCGCGCTGCTCGGTCACGCTCGAAAAACTCTCAGCCTGTGAGGCGGGCTGCGCCGCAGGCAGTTGCACCTCGATGCGGGTGCCCTGGCCCGGCGCACTGGCCAGACGCAGGCTGCCATGCTCGGCCTGCACCCGGTAGCGCATGCCCACCAGGCCGCAGGCGTTGGGCGGCAGCGCACCGGGGTCGAAGCCGACGCCATCGTCGCGCACCTCCAGCTGCACCTGGCCGCCAGCCTGATGCAGTGCCAGCCACACCTGGCCGGCCTGGGCGTACTTGCTGATGTTGGTGATCGATTCCTGCACCAGGCGGAACACCATCAACTCGGCCTGCGGGTGCAGTTGCACCGGCTGCAGCGTGCAGTGCACCGGAATGCCGGCCGCACGCGAGAACTCGGTGGCCAGGTTCTGCAGCGTGGGCACCAGGCCCAGCTGGCGCAGCGACGAGGGGTGCAGGTTCTCGCTGATGCTGCGCTGCAGTGCGATCACGCCGTCCAGCGCCGCCACCAGGTGGGCCAGGCGCTCCAGCGCCTCGGGCGCACTGCCGGCCAGCCGGGCGCGGATGCGCGCGGCATCCAGCTTGGCAGCGGTGAGCAGTGCGCCCAGTTCGTCGTGCAGGTCGCGTGCCAGGTGGGCCCGCTCGTCCTCGCGCGCAGTCTGCAGATGCTGGGCCAGCGCCACCAGCTCGGCGGTGCGCAGCGCCACCTCGGCTTCCAGTGTGCGGTTCTCGGCCTGGGCGCGGTGCTGGCGCAGCGCCTGCTGCCGTGCCAGGGCCACGCCTTGGCGGTGTACCAGGTACAGCGCAACCAGGCTGATCAACGTGAGCAGGGCCACACCGATGCGCCCGCGCTGCAGGCTGTCCTGCAGGCTGCCGCCCTCGCCCGAATGCAGCAGCGCGGCAGGCGCCAGCGTGGCCAGCGTGCCCACGGTGTGCCGGTAGGCCAGCTCGTTGACGGCCACCAGGGCCAGCGCGGCCGCCGTGGCCAGGGGCAGCACCAGCGGCCGGTTGATCAGGAACTTCAGCAGTTGCATGGCAGTGAACAGCCGTGGCTCGCCGGCGCAGGCCGGACAGGGGGCAGGAGCTGGATTGGCATAGGCGGACAGCTTGCGCCGGCCCGGGCGCGGCGTCTGTACGCTGTCAAACGCTGAGGCGGCGCAAGGTGCACGACCGGCGGTGGCGCAACCCAAGCCGCGCGGCAGAACCGGCGTGACAGCGCCGGCGAGACATAACCGGCGTGACAGATCAGGCGTGACAGAACCTGCGTTACAGATCCGGCGCGTACCGGCGCGCCATGGCTTCCTGGGTCTCGGCCGCCACCACGATGCCGGTCTGGTCGCTGACCATCTGACCCGCCGTGGGCAGGGCACTGCGCGGCACCTGAGCGGCCGCGTCCCACAACTTCGACCGCATCAACGCCTTGGCGCAGTGCAGATAGGCGGCCTGCACCGTCAGACGAATCACCAACCGGGGCGCGCGGCGCAGGTCGGTGCAGGCGGCGATGTCGGCCGGTGCGGTCGACAGCACCGCGCTGCCGTTGACCCGCAGCGTCTCGTCGACGCCGGGGACCAGGAACAGCAGCCCCAGCGTGCCGGTGGCCAGGATGTTCTGCAGCGAATCCAGCCGGTTGTTGCCTGGCGCGTCGGGCAGCAGCAGGGTGTGCGCGTCGGCCACCTTGACGAAACCGGGCGCGCCGCCGCGCGGCGATGCATCCAGGTTGTGCCCGGCATCGGCAGTGGACAGCACCACGAAGGGCGACAGCGCGATGAAGCGCCGGCAGTGCACGTCCAGCGCGGTCAGCTCCTTGCGCACCGCGCGCTCCATCGGCGCGGCATACAACTCGCGCAGTGCGGCCTGGTCGGGCACGGTGGACATGCGCGGTCTGCGTTGGCGGGTTGCGGCAACAGTCAGGCCCGGCCGGCGGCCTGGGCGTCACCCTGGGCAATACCTTCGGCAATACCTTGGGCAATACCGTCGGCGATGCGCGGCAGCAGCGCCAGCGGCAGGTCGTGCCCCATGCCGGGCACCAGGTCCAGCGTGGCGCCTGCGATCTCGCTGGCCAGGTGTCGGCCGGCGGCCACCGGTACCAGCGGGTCGTCCAGGCCGTGGATCACCCGCGTGGGCTGGCGGATCTGCCGCAGCAGCGGCGTGCGGTCGCCATCGGCGACGATGGCCAGCAGCTGGCGCGCGGTACCGGCCGGGCGGTAGGCGCGGCGCACCGATGCCTCCAGCCGCTGGCGCAGGCGCGCCGGCTCGGGCCGGTAGCCGGGGCTGCCGATGGTGTGCACCAGGCCTTCCAGGTGGGCCACGACGTCGGCCACTGCGGTGCTGCGCGGCCGGGCCATCAATGCCTGGCGCACCCGCAGGCTGGGCTGCGGCAGGTGGCGCGCGCCGCTGGTGGTCATGATCAGCGTGAGGCTCTTCACCCGCTGCGGGTGCCGCACCGCCATCTGCTGGGCGATCATGCCGCCCATCGACGCGCCGCAGACATGCGCGGCGGCGATGCCCAGCGCGTCGAGCACGCCGACCGCGTCGTCGGCCATGTCGCGCAGCTTGTAGGGCGCGGGCACCGACAGGCGCAGGCTGTAGCGCAGCATCGCCCCCAGCATGCGTGGCATGCCCAGGTGGTCAAGCCCGTCGCTCAGGCCCACATCGCGGTTGTCGAAGCGGATCACACGGAACCCCCGCGCCACCAGTTCGGCCACCAGTTCGTCGGGCCAGGCCACCAGCTGCATGCCCAGGCCCATGACCAGCAGCACCGGCTCGCCGCCGGGGGGGCCCTGCACATCCACCTCGATCTGCAGGCCGTTGGCTTGGATTTTCATGCGCCGATGGTACGGCTGCGCTTGCGCGCGGCCTTGGCCGGGGCCTTGCGCGCTGCGGCCACCGGTTTCACCGCGCTGCCGACGACGCCCTGCACCACGCGCTTGACGGCGCTGCCGACCATGCCGCCCATGACACCAGCCATCGCGCCACCCATCGCGCCACCCATCGCGCCACCTACCTTGCCACCCATGCTGCTGAGGCCGCCCTGGATGCGGCGGCCGGCCTGGCCGGCCATGGCGCGGCCGGTGTCGGCCAGGGTGGCCGGGGCATTCAGCTCGGCATCCAGCAGGCACAGGTCGTCGAAGGCCACGCGCAGCGCGTCGGCCAGGGTGCGCACGTCCGGCATGGCGGCGGCATCGGCCATCAGCCCGAAGTCCATCTGCTGGTCGTAGCTCTGCACCGTGATGTTCAGCGCCAGGCCATGCACGACGATGCTGGTGGGGAAGTTGCAGGTCATGCGCGCGCCGGCCATGTACAGCGGCACCGGCGGGCCCGGCACGTTGCTGATGACCAGGTTGGCCACCTGGGGGATGCGGTCGGCCACCTTGGCCTTGCCGTACAGCGCGGTCAGCGCCTCCATCAGCCAGGGCACGCCGATCGACGGGAAATCGGTCGGCAGCACGCTCTTCAGGCCGCCCACGGTGGCCTTCATCGCGCTGGTGGCCTGCTTCACATGCACCAGCCGCTTGTGCAGGTCGGCCACCTGGGTGCCCAGGCTCACCAGGCTCATCGAGGCCTGGTTGTCGGCACTGGTGTCGCCCTTGGCGCGCAGCGAGATCGGTACCGCTGCCACCAGGCTCTTGCGCGGCACGCCACCGTGCTGGCCCAGCCAGCGCCGCAGGGCGGTACTGCACAGCAGCAGCACGATGTCGTTCAGCGTCGCCTGATGGGTGCGCGCGCTGGCCTTCAGCCGGTCGAGCGGCAGGCTGACGGCGGCAAACGCCCGGCCGGCGCCCACGCTCTGGTTGAGCACGGTGCGCGGCGCCAGCGTCAGGTTCGACGGCGTGGCCTGGTCACCGGCCAGCAGCTGGCTGCGCTGCAACGCCGCGCCGGCCGCACCCGCCAGCGCCTTGGCGGTGCCGGGCAGCTGCCGCACGATCTGCGCCACCTGGCTGGCCTCGTTGGCGATGGCGCCGCGCAGCATCTCCTGCCAGCCGAGTTTGAACACCTTGCTGCGGCTGCTGGGGCGCGCATTGGCGATGGCCACCAGGTCGCGCCCGGTGGCCTGCAGGTCGAGGATGACCTGGGCCAGCGCCACTGCGGCCTGGCCATCGACCGCCGCATGGTGGAACTGGGTGTACAGGCCCACCCGCCGGCAGCCGTCGGGCGCTTTGGCCAGGCCTTCGAGCACATGCATCTTCCACAGCGGCCGGCTGCGGTCCAGCAGCACCGGGTGCAGCTGCGAGACGGCGGCTTCCAGCGCCGCCTGGCCGTCACCCAGCCTGGCCGATGGCGGCAGCCTGATCTCGACGATGTGCACCCGCAGGTCGGGCTCGGCATCGACCCAGGCCGGGTTGGCCAGGTTCAGCGGCATCCACCAGAGGCGGCGGCGCAGCGCCGGCGCGGCCGGCAGCCGGCTGGCGATGTGGGCCCGCAACCGGGTGACGAACTTGCCGGTCTGGCCGGGCGGGATCTCGAAGACATGCAGGGCACCGACGTGCATCGGCATCTCGGCGGTTTCGAGGTGGAGAAAGGTGGCGTCCAGGCCTGAGAGCTGCTTCATGGTGCGGGCCATGCTAGCCCCGCCGGCCAGCGGCCGCGCCCCGGGGTTTCACCCGGCGGCGTTCACCCCGTCAACCGCACCAGCGTGCGCTGCCACAGCGGCAGGCCGCGCCAGACAGCCATCGCCTGGCGCGCGAACCAGCGGCCATGGTCGGTGATGCGGTAGTAGCCCACGCCTGCAAAGCCGGCCGGGTTGTCGAACGGCACGATCAGGCCGAAGTGCAACAGGGTGCCGAACGAACGGCGCAGCGGCGCGCCGTTGAGCTGGCAGCCCCAGGATGCGTCGCTCACCCGCACCAGCACATGGCCGAGCAGCAACTGGTGCAGCGCATCGACGAACTCGGCGCGGTCGGCAATGATCGGGTTGTCTTCCGTGCGGCGCACGGCAACAGGCACGGCGGGCGACACGGCCGGCGGCACGGCGGGGGGCATGGCTGGCGGCATGGTGGGCGGCGGTTCGGTGCGGCGGTGGCGCCAGTATCCCGGCGACCCGACAACCCCGATCGCAGCAGGAGCATCCGCACGCCGTGCCATTTCAGGCGTCGCAACCCAGACTGGGGCGGTCTCGGGTTCTGACGCGCTGCGGCAGGTCTGGGGGCGCTGTCATGAGGAAACGCCGGGCCGCTCCCAAGTTTCCTCATTCCCCCTCGGGGGGCCTGACGCGAAGCGGCAGGTCTGGGGGCGCTGTCATGAGGAAACGCCGGGCCGCTCCCAAGTTTCCTCGTTCCCCCTCGGGGGGCCTGACGCGAAGCGGCAGGTCTGGGGGCGATCTCAGGCCACCCGGCCCTGCAGCGGTACGTCGCGCCGCGCCCGCAGCCCCAGCCACTCGTTGAACAACAGGGCGCCGATCACCAGCGCACCGCCGGCCAGGGCGTTGCTGCCCGGCTCCTCGCCGGCCCCCAGCCAGGCCAGCAACACGCCGAAGACCACCTCCAGCAGGCACAGCAGCGAGATCTCGGGCGCCGGCAGCACCCGGGTCAGCGCCACGGCCAACAGGCAGGGAATGGCCAGCTGGAACACGCCCAGTCCGGCCAGCAGGGTCAGGTCGTGCCCGGTGGCCGAGAACGGCAGCGCCAGCGGCAGCGTGACGGCAGCCGACAGCACCGCGCCGATCAGCACTGCGGGCAGCATGTCGGGTGCTCGCACCGTCGGGTCGGCGGCATGGCGCTGGTGCAGGTGCTGCAACAGCACCCAGTTCGTCGCCCCTGCAATCGGCACACCCAGCGCCACCAGCGCCCCGGTCATCGACGCCCCCGGCGCCAGTGCCTGCTGGCCGAACATCCAGGAAATGCCCAGCCCGGCCACGCCGATGGCCGCCCAGGTGCGCCCTGGCAACACATGGCGCAGGAACACCCGCGCGAACAGCGCAGTGAGCAAGGGCGCGATCGCCATCGTGATCAGCACCATGGCCACGCTGGTCATGGTGATGGCCAGCATGAAGTTGGTGTACATCACCATCCAGCACAGGCCCGACACCCACAGCGCCGCACCGCCGGTGCGCAGGTCGGCCCACAGCCGTGGCCCGCGCAGCCACAGCAGTGCAGCCACCAACGCCAGCGCGTTGAAGGCACTGCGCCAGAAGGTGACCTCGAAGCTGCGCGCCGCCTCCAGGTGGCGCGTGACCACCCCCGCCGTGCTCCACATCAGCGTGACCAGCAGCATCAACAGCACGGCGCGGGAATGGCTCAACTGCATGCGACACCATCATTGAAGAGGGCCGCAACGCGGCCCGGGCAATCATCGACCTGGAACCTCCGCCTGGCGGGGGCAGGCCGAGCCCAACGCACGACCGCCAGGCGGCACGTGCAGCGGCTCACGCCGCTTCGCGCGACGCCTTGCGACGTTCGTGTTCAGACAGGTGCCGCTTGCGCACCCGCACCGACTTGGGTGTGATCTCGACCAATTCGTCGTCCTCGATGAACTCGACGCCGTACTCCAGCGTCAGCTCGATCGGCGGGGTGACCTTGATCGCGTCTTCCTTGCCGCTGACGCGGAAGTTGGTCAACTGCTTGGTGCGGGTGGCGTTGACCACCAGGTCGTTCTCGCGGTTGTGGATGCCGACGATCATGCCTTCGTACACCGGGTCATTGGCCCTGACGAACATGCGGCCGCGGTCGTCGAGCTTGCCCAGCGCGTAGGTGAAGATCTCGCCTGCGTCCATGCTGATGAGCACGCCGTTCTTGCGGCTGGCGATGTCGCCCTTGTGCGGCTCGTAGCCGTCGAAGATGTTGCTGATCAGGCCCGAGCCGCGGGTCAGGTTCATGAACTCGTTGGTGAAGCCGATCAGCCCGCGCGCCGGGATGCGGTATTCCAGGCGCACGCGGCCGCGGCCATCGGGCTCCATGCTCACCAGCTCGCCCTTGCGCTCGCCCAGGGCCTTCATCACACCGCCCTGGTGGATCTCTTCCACGTCGACGGTCACCAGTTCGATCGGCTCGCACTTCTCGCCGTCGATGTCGCGGAACACCACGCGCGGCTTGCTCACTGCCAGCTCGTAGCCCTCGCGGCGCATGTTCTCCAGCAGGATGGTCAGGTGCAGTTCACCGCGGCCCATCACCTCGAAGATGCCGTCCTCGCTGGTCTCGGACACACGCAGCGCCACGTTGCTCTGCAGCTCCTTCTGCAGCCGGTCCCAGATCTGGCGGCTGGTGACGTACTTGCCTTCGCGGCCGGCCAGCGGGCTGGTGTTGACGCAGAAGTTCATCGTCAGCGTCGGCTCATCGACCTTCAGCATCGGCAACGGCCGGGGGTTGGCGGCGTCGGTGACGGTGACACCGATGCCGATCTCTTCGATGCCGTTGATCAGCACGATCTCGCCCGGCCCGGCTTCGGTCACCTGCACCCGGTCCAGGCCCTGGAAGGTGAGCACCTGGTTGACGCGTCCGCTGACGGCCTTGCCGTCGGTGCCTTCCATCACGGCGACAGCCATGCCCGGCTTGATGGTGCCCTGGCTGATACGGCCCACGCCGATGCGGCCGACGAAGGTGGAGTAGTCCAGCGCCGAAATCTGCAATTGCAGCGGCGCTTCCGGGTCGCCGCTCTGCGCCGGCACATGCTTGAGGATGGTTTCGAACAAGGCCGACATGTCCGGGCCCCACTGCTCTCCCCGCTCACCTTCGACCAGCGACGACCAGCCGTTGATGCCCGAGGCGTAGACCACCGGGAAGTCCAGCTGCTCGTCGGTGGCGCCGAGCTTGTCGAACAGGTCGAACGCGGCGTTGATCACGGCGTCGGGCTTGGCACCCGGCTTGTCGACCTTGTTCACCACCACGATCGGCTTCAGGCCCAGGGCCAGCGCCTTCTTGGTGACGAAGCGGGTCTGCGGCATCGGGCCCTCTTGCGCGTCGATCAGCAGCACCACGCCGTCCACCATCGACAGCGCGCGTTCCACCTCGCCGCCGAAGTCGGCGTGGCCCGGGGTGTCGACGATGTTGATGTGGGTGCCTTGCCAGCTGACGGCGCAGTTCTTGGCCAGGATGGTGATGCCGCGTTCACGCTCGATGGCATTGCTGTCCATCACGGTGTCGACCACCTTTTCGTGGTCGGCGAAGGTGCCGCTCTGGCGCAGCAACTGGTCGACCATCGTGGTCTTGCCGTGGTCGACGTGCGCAATGATGGCGATGTTGCGGATTTGCAGGGTCATGGTGGTTCTCGTGAAGATTCTTCAGGCGGCTGCGGCCAGTTCGGTTGGCGCAGCGTTCAGGATGGATTGCACCTCGGCGGGGCTGAGCAGGCGGTCGGCGATCAGCTCGCCGGCAGTGAGGTGGGCGCTGCCCAGGAAGGCGCCGGGTTCGGGCCCGTAGACGCGCAGCGCCGGTGCGTCGGCCTGCTGCAGGCGGCGGCGCAGGCCGGCCAGAAAGCGGCCGGCTTCATCAGCTGGCAGGGCAATGCGGGGCCAATCGACCAGCAGCGTGTCCACCGGCTGCAGCAACTCCAGGCGGGCAGTCTCGTCCATGGCTTCCAGGTCTGTCAGCTTCACTGCGCCTGCCAGCGTGAGCGGGCCGCTGGCGGTGCGGCGAAGCCCGCTCAGATGCGCGCCGCAACCCAATGCCTCGCCGATGTCTTCGGCCAGGGTGCGGATATAGGTGCCTTTGCTGCAACGCACATCGATCACCAGCTCGGTATCCTGCCAGCTGACGATGTCGATGGCGTGAATGCACACTTGCCGCGGCGTGCGTTCCACCTGCAACCCGGCGCGGGCGTATTCGTACAAGGCCTTGCCGTCTTTCTTCAGCGCCGAATGCATCGGCGGCAACTGGGCGATGGGGCCGTTGAAGCGGGCGATGGCAGCGCGCAGGCTGTCCGCCGTGACATGCACCGGCCGGGTGGCGGTCACCTCGCCTTCGCGGTCGCCGGTGCTGGTGCACTCGCCCAGGCGCAGCGTGGCACGGTAGGCCTTGTCGGCGTCCAGGCTGACCTGGCTGAACTTGGTGGCCGCACCAAAACACAGCGGCAGCAGGCCGGTGGCCAGCGGGTCGAGCGTGCCGGTGTGGCCGGCCTTCTCGGCACGCAACAGCCACTTGGCCTTCTGCAAGGCGTCGTTGCTCGACCAGCCCAGCGGCTTGTCGAGCAGCAGCACGCCATGCACCGCACGGCGTGTGATCTTCTGGCGCGCAGGCTGGGCCATGGTGCTCAGTCGTCCTTCGCGCGGGTCGCGTTGGCCGTGCGGATCAGCGCCGACAGTTCAGCCGCATGTTCGGTGGTGCGGTCGAACAGGAAATGCAGCGTGGGCACGGTGTGGATCTGCAGACGCTTGAACAGGCCGTTGCGCAGGAAGCCAGCCGCCTCGTTCAGCCCGGCCTCGCACTCGGCCGTGTCGCCCAGCAGCACCGAAAAGTACACCTTGGCATGGGCGTAGTCGGGCGTCACCTGCACGCTGTTGAGGGTGACCATGCCGACGCGCGGGTCCTTCAGGTCGCGGATCAACTCGGCCAGATCGCGCTGGATCTGGTCGGACACACGCAAGCTGCGGTTGGGGATGGCACGTTTGTGGCGCATCGTGGGTTCCTGGTTGGTACCTGAAGCACAAACCCCGCCAGCGGCGGGGCTTGAACCAAGGTCATGCGCAGATCCGGCTCTGCCGGGCTGCTGCATGCGCCCCCTTCGGAGCGCAGCGACCGAAGGGAGCGTGGGGGCAGACAGTTACAGCGTCCGTGCGACTTCCTTGACCTCGAAGAACTCCAGCTGGTCGCCCTCGGCGATGTCGTTGTAGTTCTTCAACTTGATGCCGCACTCGAAGCCTTCGGCCACTTCGCGCACATCGTCCTTCATGCGTTTGACCGAATCGATTTCGCCGGTGTAGATCACCACGTTCTGGCGCAGCAGGCGGAACTTGGCGTTGCGCCGCGCCACACCCGATGTGACCATGCAACCGGCCACCGTGCCGATCTTGCTGGCCACGAACACCGTGCGGATCTCGGCCGAACCGATGATCTCTTCACGCTGCTCGGGTGCCAGCATTCCGGTCATCGCCGCCTTCACATCGTCGACCGCGTCGTAGATGATGTTGTAGTAGCGCAAGTCGACACCGTTGCCTTCGGCCAGCTTGCGGGCGCTGGCGTCCGCGCGCACGTTGAAGCCGATGATCACCGCCTTGCTGGCGATCGCCAGGTTGATGTCGCTCTCGCTGATGCCGCCCACCGCAGCATGCACCACCTGCACCTTGACCTCGGCGGTGCTGAGCTTGAGCAGCGATTGCGCAAGCGCTTCCTGCGAGCCCTGCACATCGGCCTTGATGATCAGCGCCAGGGTCTGCGCCGCACCTTCGCCGACGTTCTCGAAGATGTTCTCCAGCTTGGCGGCCTGGCGGCGGTTCAGCGTCACCTCGCGGTACTTGCCCTGGCGGAAGGTGGCGATCTCGCGGGCCCGGCGCTCGTCGGTGAGCACCATGAACTCGTCACCGGCCTGCGGCACTTCGGTCAGGCCCTGGATCTCCACCGGGATCGACGGGCCGGCTTCCTGGCAGGCCTTGCCGTCTTCGTCCAGCATGGCGCGCACCCGGCCGAAGCTGCTGCCCGCCAGCACCACGTCGCCCCGCTTGAGCGTGCCGCTCTGCACCAGCACCGTGGCCACCGGGCCGCGGCCCTTGTCGAGCTTGGCTTCGATCACCAGGCCCTTGGCCAAGGCCGCCTTGGGCGCCCTCAGCTCCAGCACCTCAGCCTGCAGCAGCACCTGCTCGAGCAGGTTGTCGATGCCCTCGCCGGTCTTGGCCGACACTGGAACGAACGGCGTCTCACCGCCGAAGTCTTCCGGCACCACCGATTCGGACACCAGTTCGCCCTTCAGGCGCTCGAGGTTGGCGCCCGGTTTGTCGATCTTGTTCATCGCCACCACCATCGGCACCTTGGCGGCCTTGGCGTGCGAGATGGCTTCCTTGGTCTGCGGCATCACGCCGTCGTCGGCTGCCACCACCAGGATCACCAGGTCGGTGGCATTGGCACCACGGGCACGCATGGCGGTGAACGCCGCGTGGCCCGGGGTGTCGAGGAAGGTGATCATGCCGCGCGGGGTCTGCACGTGGTAGGCACCGATGTGCTGGGTGATGCCACCGGCCTCGCCCGCAGCCACGCGGGTGGTGCGGATGTAGTCCAGCAGCGAGGTCTTGCCGTGGTCGACGTGGCCCATGATGGTGACCACCGGCGCCCGCGGCAGGGCCTCGCCCTCGGTGGCGTTGTGCTCTTCCTCGAGGAAGGCGTCCGGGTCGTCCAGCTTGGCGGGGAAGGCCTTGTGGCCCATCTCCTCGACCAGGATCATCGCTGTCTCCTGATCGAGCTGCTGGTTGATCGTGACCATCTGGCCCAGCTTCATCAGCTGCTTGATCACCTCGGCCGCCTTGACCGACATCTTGTGCGCCAGGTCGGCCACGCTGATGGTCTCGGGCACGTGCACTTCCTGGATCACCAGCTCGGCGGGGGCCTGGAAGTTGCTGGCGCCCTGGTCGCGCTCGCCACGGCGGCCGCCGCGCGGCGCACGCCAACCCGGGCGGTTGGCACCGCCGCCGTCGCTGCGGCCCTTGCCAGCCAGCGCCCGCTTCTTGGCCGCGTCGTCGGCCCAGCTCGACGACAGCTTCTCGCTCTTGACCGACTTCTTGTCACCCGGCTTGGCTGCCGTGGTGGTGGCCGCGCCCGGTGCGCCGGGCACGGCCTTGGGCTTGTGGATGGTGCCGGCAATGGCTTCCTTGCCGGGGACCGGCTTCGGCTCCTCGGGCTTCTTCGCGAACTGCGGCCCCTTGGGCTTGTTCATCATTTCGCGAATCGCAGCGGCTTCGGCCTCGGCAGCCTTGCGGCGGCGGGACACGGCTTCCAGCGCAGCCTTCTCGGCGGCTTCTGCCTCGACGGCCTTGACGATGCGGATGCCGGGTTTGGGCACGTCCACCGGCGCGGCGGCGGGTGCTGCAGGTACGGCAGCCACTGGTGCAGCGGCTGCCGCCGGGGCGGCAGCAGGCGCGGCCTTTCCGGCATTGGCCTTGCCGGCAGTGGCCTTGCCGGCCGGCCCGGCGGGCGACGGGCCGGCAGCCTTCTCGATGGCCGCAGCCGCCGCAGCCTTGGCGGCGGCCTGGGCCGCCTCACGCGCGGCCTCGGCCTCGGCTGCAGCGCGCGCCTCGGCGTCGGCCCGGGCGGCGGCCTCGGCCGCTTCGCGTTCCTGGCGCTCGCGCTCGGCACGCTGGCGTGCCTGTTCTGCCAGCACTTCCTCCTGCTGGCGCAGCAACTCGGCCTGGGCATTGGCCTCGCCTTCACGGCGCTGCAGCTCGGCCTCTTCGGCCTGCGCCACGGCAGGCGAGTCAACGCCGACCGGGGCATCGTCACGCCTGACGAACACCCGCTTCTTGCGCACTTCCACCTGGATGGTGCGTGCCTTGCCGGAGGCATCGGCCTGCTTGATCTCGCTGGTGCTCTTGCGCACGATGGAGATCTTCTTGCGCTCGGTGCTGTCGGTGCCGTGCGCGCGGCGCAGGTGCTCCAGCAGGCGCTCCTTGTCTGACTCGGTCAGCGCGTCGTCGGGCGACTTCTTCGCGACACCGGCAGACTGCAGCTGCTCGAGCAGCGTCCCGGCAGGACGGTTGAGCTCGGCTGCGAACTGGGCGACGGTCGTCACGGCCATGGGTGAATTTCCTTGCGAATCTTGCGAATCTAGCGAGCGGTGGTGCAAAAAGCGTGGGTGGATGGTGATCCCGAGGACAGGCACGGCCGTCAGGCCGTGAACCAGTGCTCCCGCGCTTGCATGATCAGGGCCTTGGCCGCCTCGTCGTCGATGGCGGTCATCTCGACCAGTTCATCGACGGCCAGGTCGGCCAGGTCGTCGCGGCTGTTGATGCCGCCGTCGGCCAGCTTGGCGATCAGGTCGGGCGTCAGGCCGTCCAGATCACGCAGGTCTTGCGACACCGCCTCGACATTCTCTTCCCGGGCGATTTCCATCGTCAGCAGCGCGTCTTTGGCCCGGGCGCGCAACTCGGTGACAGTGTCCTCGTCGAAGGCATCCATCTCCAGCATTTCCTGCAGCGGCACGTAGGCCACTTCTTCCAGGCTGGAGAAGCCTTCGGCGATCAGCATGTCGGCCACTTCCTCGTCGACATCGAGCTTCTCGACGAACAGCTTGCGGATCGAGTCACTCTCGACCGCCTGCTTGGCATTCGATTCCTCGGCCGTCATGATGTTGATGCGCCAGCCGGTCAATTCACTGGCCAGCCGCACGTTCTGGCCGCCGCGGCCGATGGCGATGGCGAGGTTTTCCTCGTCGACCACCACGTCCATCGCATGCCGCTCCTCGTCGACGACGATCGACTGCACATTGGCCGGGGCCAGCGCGCCGATGACGAACTGCGCCGGGTCATCGCTCCACAACACGATGTCCACCCGCTCACCCGCCAGTTCATTGGTGACAGCGTTGACGCGCGAGCCACGCACACCCACACAGGTGCCGATCGGGTCGACCCGCTTGTCGTGCGAGACCACGGCGATCTTGGCGCGGCTGCCGCTGTCACGGGCGCAGCTCTTGATCTCGAGCAGGCCCTGCTCCATCTCGGGCACTTCCTGGGCGAACAGCTCCATCATGAAGCCCGGCGCCGAGCGCGACAGCATGATCTGCGGGCCGCGTGCGGCGGTGTCGATGCCGGCGATGTAGGCGCGCACCCGGTCGCCGGTGCGCAGGTTCTCTTTCGGGATCATCTCGCTGCGCTTGAGGCGGCCTTCCACCCGGCCGCTCTCGACGATGATGTCGCCCTTGTCCAGGCGCTTGACGGTACCCACGAAGACCTTGTCGCCACGCGACAGGAAGTCGTTCAGCAGGGTCTCGCGCTCCGCGTCGCGGATCTTCTGCAGGATCACCTGCTTGGCCGCCATGGCGCCGATGCGGCCGATCGGCACCGACACCACCGGCTCCTCGATGTAGTCGCCCACCTCGATCTCGGCAATGCGGTCCAGCGCGTCCGAGAGCATCTCCTCGGCGTCGGGGTTCTGCAGCCCGGCTTCGTTGGGCACCACCAGCCAGCGGCGGAAGGTCTCGTAGTCGCCGGTGTCACGGTCGACCGCCACGCGGATGTCGACCTCACCACCGTCGAGCTTCTTGGTGGCCTGCGCCAGCGCCGACTCGACCGCGCCGAACACCACATCCCGGTCCACGCTCTTCTCGCGCGAGATCGCGTCGACCAGCATCAACATTTCGCGGTTCATCAGTCCTGACCTCCGTCTACCTTGTCCGCCATACGGCTTGCGTGCCCGCCCATTCCGGCGTCGTCCACCAGGCCGTCGCGGCGGCCCTTGAAGTCGACCACCGGCACCAGTCGGGCTTCACGCACTTCATCCAGATTGAAATCCAGCGTCTGCTGGGCTGCTGGTTCTGCCTGCCCGGCCACTGCCGCCTTGGCCAGCTTCTTGGCTGCGGTGCGCGACAACGGCTTGTCATCGGGCAGCACCAGCCGCCAGGCATTGCCGTCCACGTCACCCACGCCGGCAACGAGCACGCCGCGCCATTTCTTGCGGTCCTGAAAGGCCTCGCACAGCGTCACTTCGACCTCTTCACCCTCGAAGCGGCGCCAGTCGGCGATCTTCTTCAACGGCCGGTCCAGGCCTGGCGACGACACTTCCAGCCGGGCGTAATCCACCGCTTCCACTTCCAGCACATACTGCAACTGCCGGGTGACGATCTCGCAATCTTCCACCAGCACGAACCCACCGGGCCCGGTGGCATAGACCAGCCCGGGCAGCCGGTCGATGGTGACGCGCAGCAATCCCCCCGCCGATCGCTCGACGTCCACGAGGTCGTAATGCAACCCGGTGACGGTGCGCTCTAGCGCTTCGCTCCAACTCATCGTGCCCAGTGCGGTTCCTGCCGTTGTCTCTGCCAAAGGGGTGCGTACGCACATCCGCACCCATCAAGGGTGCGCCATGCCTCCGCGAGCGCCATGCATTTCGTTCAAGCAAAAAAAATGGGCTGGAAAGTCCGCCCACTTTGCTCTTCAGCGAAAAGCGGATTATAGCCAGGAGGCGGCCTGCCGGCAATACCCGAAGGCCTGTGCGGGCCTTGGCGTGCGAGAATCCAGGGCTTGATTCGGTGCCCTCAGGGCCCACAACCACAGGATCCGGACCCATGGGCTTTCTTGCCGGCAAGCGCCTGCTGATCACGGGCGTGCTCAACAACCGCTCCATCGCCTATGGCATCGCCCGGGCCTGCCACCGAGAAGGTGCAGAGCTGGCCTTCAGCTACCAGGGCGAACGGTTCAAGGACCGCATCACCGAGTTTGCCGCCGAGTTCGGCTCCAGCCTGGTGTTCGACTGCGATGTGTCGGACGATGCGCAGATCGACCGCCTGTTTGCCGGCCTGGGCCAGCACTGGGACCAGTTCGACGGCTTCGTGCACGCCATCGCCTTCGCCCCACGCGAGGCCATCGCCGGTGACTTTCTCGACGGCATGACGCGCGAGAACTTCCGCATCGCGCACGACATCTCCAGCTACAGCTTTCCCGCACTGGCCAAGGCCGCCCTGCCCCGGCTGCGTGCCGG
>JBBRVT010000001.1:0-36835 GCA_038246615.1 Burkholderiales bacterium | reverse complement strand
CTGGCTGACCGAATAGACCATCTTGTTGACCTGCGCGATCTGCTGGTTGTTGCTGTGCGTGACATGGAACAGGCGGTCCCGCGCCTCGTCCATGCGCAAGGTGGCATAGCCCGCCAGGATCAGCATCAGCACGAGCACGCCGCTGAAGGCGAGCGCCAGCCGCGTGCGGATGCGCAAATTCAGCAGCGGAGCGACCAGGCGGTCGAATGGGGGGAGGCGATCTGCAGTGGACATCAAGGGCTCCGTCAACCAGGACAACGTGCCGGCAGGCGCCGGTCGGCAGTGGGTCAGAGGGACCGGCCACAGTTGCATTTCGGCCCGAGCCGACGCAGCCTGTTGTCGGGGGATCTTGATGCATCAGTACTTTCAGTGGCTGCCGGCCGGCCGGCTGTGTCCGATGTCATGAAGTGCACCGCCGTGTGCACGCGGGCTCAAGTGTTGGCGCGTGGGGCCGAAAACCGTGGACAACCGTCGGCCGACCCATGGCAGCGCGGCCCAACCCTCCCGCCCACTGAGGAGCTTCCATGAAACTTCGTTTAGTCACCGCCCTGCTGCTCGGCAGCCTGTGCCTGCCCGCCCTGGCCCAGTTCCAGACCACCGAACAGGCCATCAAGTACCGCCAGGGTGCGTTCAGCGTGCTGGGCGCGCACTTCAGCCGGGTGGCGATGATGGCGCAGGGCATCCAGCCCTTCGACGCCAAGGCCGCGCTCGAGAACGCCGAGTTGGTGGGCAACCTGTCTCGGCTGCCGTTCACCGCCTTCGGACCGGGCACCGACAAGGGCGCGCCCAACCGCGCCAAGGACGAGGTCTGGAAGGACGCCGCCAAGTTCAAGGCGGCCTCCGACAAGATGGTGGCCGAGGCGGGCAAGCTCGAAGTTGCGGCCCGCAGCGGCGACCCGGAGGCGCTGAAGGCCGCCGTGGGCGCGCTGGGCAAGAGCTGCAAGTCCTGCCACGACGACTTCCGCGGCTCCAGGCGCGAGTGACGCCCACCGGGCGCCGGTGGGTCAATCCAGCGTGATGGCGCCCACGTGCGCCAGACTCTGGCCCTGGGTGTTGTCGGCATCGCCGGCGATGGCCACGCCCACCAGCGGCACCGACGCGCTCGCCTCGTCCCCGAACAGCCGCAGGAAGTCGGCCCGGACATCCCGCTGCTCGGTCTGCCAGGTTTGCAGCGGCGCCTCCGGACCGCGCAGCACGACCATGCGGATGCGCCGGCTGTAGGCGTTGTCCAGCACCGTGCCGGCAGGCAGGTGCGCATCCCAGACGTAGCAGACGCTGGCCGCCGGCAGCAGCTCGCCGGTGCGCAGGCGCGCGATGCGCAGCACCTGGCGCTCGAGAAAAGGCACCGCCGTGGCGGGCAGGTCGAACAGCACGCACACCTTCACCGGGCTGTCGTCGCTGTCCTTGCGGCGCAGGTCGGCTGCACGGTTGGGCGTGTCAAGCCGCCAGCGCCAGCGCAGCAGATGCGCGCCGGGGTTGTCCAGCACCGGATGCACCAGGTTGCCATAGCTGGCGCGTGCATCCACCCGCAGCACCCGTTCGCCGTCCAGCTGCACCACGCTGTAGCGGGTGACGGGCAGGCTCTGTTGCGGCAGGCCCACCAGATGCCAGGGCGCCTGGGGCTGCGCGTCGCCTGCTGCCGGCGCGGCCAGCGCCGCCAGCAGCGGCCCGGCAGCCTGTGCCGCACCGGCAGCCAGCAGCAGCGTGGCCGCCAGCCACTGGTTCAAGCTCCGCAGGGCTGCACCCCTGATGCCCGCACCCCTCATGCCCTCACCCCGAATGCCAGCCAGCCGGCGCGCAGCCGTGCCAGCAGCGTCAACCCGCACAGCGCCGCAAAGCCCACGGCCAGCGGCGCGAAGGCCTGCGGCCACAGGCACATCGCCGTGAAGCAGACCAGCGTCTCGCCGGCCTCGGTCAGGCCGCCCAGGTAGTACAGGCCCTTGCTGGGGTAAGCCAGGCTCCGGAGCCCGCGGCGCTCGGCGAGCACCGCAAACGCCAGAAAGCTGCTGCCGGTGCCGATGAAGGCCGCCAGCAGCACCGCTGCGGCCAGCGCATTGGCCGCCGGGTCGGCCAGCGCAAACGCCAGCGGAATGCTGGCGTAGAACAGGAAGTCGAGCGTGATGTCGAGAAAGGCGCCGCGGTCGGTGGGCGCGGTGAGCCGGGCCACCGCGCCGTCCAGGCCGTCGCACAGGCGGCTGGCCAGGATCAACGCCAGCGCGGCCAGCGGCTGGTGCAAGGCAATGCAGGCGGCACCGGCCAGCCCCAGCGCGAAGCCGGCCCAGGTGATGGTGTCGGCGCCCACGCCACGCCGCACCAGCAAGCGGCCGGCAGCCTGCAGCGCCGGGGCGATCAGCGCCTGCGCCGGGCGGTCGAGCATGCGGCGGAAATCGGAAGCGTCTTCACCGCCGGATCATCGCACCAGGACCCCACCAGCGTCCCGACAGCGCCTTGCCAGCGCCCCGACAGCGCCCCACCAGCGCCTTAACAGCGCCCCGACGCGGCACCTCGGCTGGGCTCAGACGCTCAGCGCGGGGCCATGCGGATGGCGCCGTCCAGGCGCACATCCTCGCCGTTGAAGTAGCCGGTGGTGATCATGAACTCCGCCAGGGCGGCGTATTCGTCGGGCTGGCCCAGGCGCTTGGGAAACGGCACGCTGGCGGCCAATGCGGCCTTGACGTTGTCCGGCGCGCCCTGCAGCAACGGGGTGTTGAAGATGCCCGGCAGGATGGTGTTGACGCGGATGCCCTCGCCCATCAGGTCGCGCGCGATCGGCAGTGTCATGCCGACCACGCCGGCCTTGCTGGCCGCGTAGGCGGCCTGGCCCATCTGGCCGTCCTCGGCCGCCACGCTGGCGGTGTTGACGATGGCGCCACGCTCGCCGTCTTCCAGCGGCGCCAGGCTCAGCATGCCGGCCGCGCTCTTGGCGGTGCAGCGGAAGGTGCCGATCAGGTTGATCTGGATGATGCGTTCGAAGTTGGCGGTGGGAAACGACTTGATCTCGCCAGTGGTCTTGTCGCGGCCGGCGGTCTTGATGGCGTTGCCGGTGCCGGCGCAGTTGACCAGGATGCGTTCCTGGCCGACGGCCGCGCGCGACTTTGCAAACCCGGCGTCGACCGATTCTTCCTTGGTCACGTCGACCAGGCAGAACACGCCGCCCAGCTCGGCGGCCAGGGCCTCGCCGGCCGTGGCATTCAGGTCGAACAGGGCCACCTTGACGCCCCTGGCGGCGAGGCGGCGTGCAGTGGCGGCGCCCAGGCCGGACGCGCCCCCGGTGATGACGGCGGAGATGGTGGAGTCGAGTTGCATGGCGGGGCTTTGCCGGAGGTTTGGACAGGCTGGCACCCTACCCAGCCGGGCAGCGACCGGCCATCGTCCGAATCGACGAAGTTGCGCGCTATGCTCAAACCGCAGGCGGCTGCGGCGGGCGGATGCGGATCAGCCCTTCCTGCGCCACGCTGGCCACCAGCGCGCCGTCACGGCGCCACAGGCTGCCCCGGCAGAAGCCGCGCGCGCCGCTCAGGCTGGGTGAATCGCTCTGGTAGAGCAGCCATTCGTCGAAGCGGAAGTCGCGGTGGAACCACATTGCGTGGTCCAGGCTGACGCCCTGCACGTTGCCCTGCTGCCAGCTCAGCGCATGCGGGCGCATCGCCACGCCCATCAGGCTCCAGTCGCTGGCATAGGCCAGCAGGGCCTGGTGCAGCAGCGGGTCGTCGGGCAGCGGGTGCGGCGCGCGCATCCAGTGCAGAGCCTGGGCCGGCAAGGGCACCGGCGCAAACGGGTCGGTCGGGTTGACGGCGCGGCTCTGCATCGGCTGGGCCTGCTGCAGGTAGTGCTGGCGCCAGGCGGGCATGCGGTCGGCCGTGCGGCGCTCGCGCTGGTGGTCGTCCTCCAGGCTCTCGGGCGGCGGGGCAGCGGGCATCGTGTCCTGGTGCGTCGGGCCGCCCTCGCGCTTCTGGAACGAGGCCGACATGTGGAAGATCGCCTGGCCGTGCTGGATCGCCACCACCCGGCGGGTGGTGAAGCTGGCGCCGTCGCGGATGCGGTCGACGTCGTAGACGATGGGCATGGACTTGTCGCCCGCGCGCAGGAAGTAGCCGTGCAGCGAGTGCACCTGGTGCGCCGGGTCGACGGTGCGCCCGGCGGCCATCAGCGCCTGGCCCAGCACCTGGCCGCCGAACACCGCCTGGCCGCCGTGGTCGCGGCTGCGGCCGCGGAACAGGTTGTGCTCCAGCGGCTCCAGCCGCAGCAGGTCGACCAGGTCGTGCAGCGCCCGCAGGGTGTCGTCGTCGGGGCTGCCGGCGGCCTCGGTCGGGGGGGTGCTGGGGGCATCGGGCATGGTGTCCCGATTGTGCAGGCCCGCCGGTAGGGGGCTGGGTCAGAATCCGCCACGATGCCCGCACCGCCCGCACCGCCCGCGCTCGGCCTGCCTCTCGGGCCGCTGCTGTCCAAACTGAGCCCGCCGCTGTCGCAGGCACGGCAGGTGCTGCGCCACGCGGTGGTGCGCCGCATGGCCGATGCCGGCGGCGTCAAGCTGCTGCTGGTGCGCGCGCCGGCCGGCTTCGGCAAGACCACGGCGATGGTGCAGGCGCGCGAGCAGCTGGCCGCCGACGGTGTGGCCACCGCCTGGCTGACCCTGGAGCGCACCGACAACGATGTGCCGCGCTTCCTGGCCTGCCTGCAGCAGGCGGTGGCGCAGATCACCGGCCGCCCGGGCGTGCCCGCCGCCCAGCCCGGCCCCGGCCTGGGCGGCCCGGCCATGCCGCTGGTGGACGGGCTGGCCAGCCACGGTGCGCCGTTTGCGCTGTTCCTCGACGACTTCGAGCTGATCACCGAGCCGGCCGTGCTGGGCCTGGTGCGCGAGATCATCGACCAGCTGCCACGCCGCGGCCAGCTGGTGCTGGGCTCGCGCAGCCTGCCCGACCTGGGCCTGGGCCGGCTGCGCATGGCCGGCCAGCTGCTGGAGATCGACACCGAGTTGCTGCGCTTTTCGCGTGACGAGACACGGCAGTTCCTGGCGCTGCGCTGGCCGGCCAACGGCACCAGCGCGCCCGGCGACCTGGCCGCCCAGGTCGACCCGCTGCACGCCAAGACCGAGGGCTGGGTGGCCGCACTGTGGCTGGCCTCGATGGCGCTCGATTCGGTGATCGCCCGGCAAGGCAGCGTGGCCGGCTTCATCGCCCAGTTCTCCGGCAGCAACCGGGCGGTGGCCGACTTCCTGGCCGAGGACGTGCTGGCCCGCCAGAGCCCCGAGGTGCGCGACTTCCTGCTGCGCACCAGCATCCTGCGGCAGTTCAATGCGCCGCTGTGCCAGGCGCTGACGCCGCGCAGCGACGCGGCACAGATCCTGGCCCAGCTGGACGCGGCCGGCCTGTTCATCACGGCCATCGGCCAGCGGGCGGCAACCGCCGGCACCGCGCCGGCCGCGCGGGATTGGCGAGAGTGGCGCTACCACAGCCTGTTCGCCGACTTCCTGCGCGCGCAGCTGGCGCGCGAGCAGCCCGACGCGCTGGCACGGCTGCACCTGGCCGCCTCGGGCTGGTATGAAAGCCAGGGCCGGCCGGTGCCGGCGATCGACCATGCCATCGAGGGCGGCGACGCGCCGCATGCCATCCACCTGCTGGCCGGCCAGGCGATGGGCTTTCTCGAGCAGGGCCGCATGCGCCTGCTGGCACGCTGGTTCGCCGCGCTGCAAAGCGCTGAAGGCGCGGCCGCGCTGGCCGAGCAGCCGATGCTGCAGGTGGTCTCGCTGTGGGCCAGCAACCTCACCCGCGGGCCCTGGGCGGCGATGGAGCAATTGCAGCAGTCGGGCTGCGCCAGCAGTTCCGACGCGGCGGTGCGCGCCCATGTCAACGCCCTGCAGCCCATGCTGCTGGCGATGATGGACCGGGTGGAAGACGCCGCCGACCTGGGCCGCGAGGCGCTGGCCCGGGTGCCCACCGGCCAGCGCTTTGCCGACAACGTGCTGTGCAACGTGATGGCGCACGTGATGGGCGTGCTGGGCGAGCGCGCCCAGGCCCGGCGCCTGCTGGACGCAGCGCGCCGCGGCCAGCCGGCGAGTGATCTGCACAGCCATGGCTTCAACCGCATGTACACCGAGTCGGTGGAAGGCCTGCTCGACCTGCAGCAGGGCCGGCTGCGCCAGGCCACCGCGCGCTTCCGGCTGGCACTGGGCATGGCGGCGGCGCCGGGGGCCATGCCGGGCGCAGCAGCCTGGCAGCCCACCCATGGCAATGCCTGGGCCGGCGTGCTGTATGCCGGCGTGGTCTATGAAGCGCACCAGCTGGCGCAGGCCGAGCACCTGCTCAACGTCTACCTGCCGCTGGCGCGCGACGTCGGCCTGCCCGACCACATGATCCTGAGCCATGTGATGTGCGCCCGCATCGCCTTCGACCGCGGCGACATCGACGCGGCGCTGCAGTTCGTCACTGAACTGGAACACCTGGGCCACCACCGCCAGCTGCCGCGGGTGGTGGCCAGCGCCCGGCTGGAGCGCGCCCGGGTGCTGATGCTGCAGGGCCAGGCCGAGGCCGCCGCCCAGGCGCTGGACCGCGCCGACGACACCGCCGTATGGCAGCGGGTGGCGCGCCACCAGTTCAGCGCGCATGACGTGGAAGACATGCCCATCGGCCGGCTGCGCTGGCAGGTGCTGTTCGGCGACCCGGCCGCCGCCGCCCGCGCCGCCGCCGCCGCTGCCGCCCAGGCACACGCGGCCCAGCGCCAGGGCCGGGCCTTGAAGCTGCAGGTGCTGCAGGCGCTGGCGCTGCAGCGCGCCGGCAGCCCGGCTGATCTGGACGCGGCGCTGGCCCTCACCGGCCGGGTGCTGCAGGTGGCCCAGGCCGAAGGCTATGTGCGCCTGCTGCTCGACGAAGGCCCGGCGGTGGGAACGCTGCTGCGCCGCACCCAGGCCGCGCTGCATGCAACACCCGGTGAGCGCGTCGACCCGCTGGTCGACGACTGCCTGCAGCGGCTGATCGCACTGGCCGGCGACGAACCGCTGGCCGACGATGCGGCGCCGGCCGCGCTGCCGGCCGCACCCGGCGCCGCGCTGGACGAGCCGCTCACCCGCAAGGAGATCCGCGTGCTGCAGCTGCTGGCCGAGGGCTACAGCAACAGCGTGATGGCCGACAAGCTGTTCGTCAGCGACAGCACGGTGCGCACCCACCTGCGCAACATCAACCTGAAGCTGGGCGCGCGCAGCCGCACGCAAGCGGTGGCGATTGCGCGGCGGCTCGGCGTGATGACTTGACCCGCCCGCAGCGCCTGCGGCGCGCACTCCAGGGGCGCGGCCCCAGCGGCCCCAGCGGCCCGGCAGAGCCGGATCCACGGCGCCAACCGGATCTGGGCCGTGCCTGCGGTCAGGCGGCAGCGAGATGCTTGGCAAACAAGCTGAACAGCCGCGCCCAGTGGCGCTCGGCCGACGGCTTGTCGTAGATGCCGGCGCGCAGCGGGAAGGCAAAACCGTGCTGGGCGCCGGGGTACCACTCCAGCCGGTGCGGCGCACCGCCGGCCACCAGCGCTGCCTGCAGCGTGGCCATCTGCTCGGGCGTGGCCCATTTGTCGTGCTCGGCGCAGGCGAAGTAGCTCGCGCACTGCACCTGCGGCACCACCTTGTGCGGTGAATCGGCCGCGTCGGTGACCATGTTGGCGCCGTAGACCGACGCGATGCAGCGCAGCCGCGTGGGAAAGGCCGCTGCCGCCCACACCACGAAGGGCCCGCTCATGCAGTAGCCGACTGCGCCGACGCGCGTGCTGTCGGCCGCCGGCAGCGCGTCCGCACAGGCCAGCATCGCAGCGGTGTCCACTTCCACGGTGTGTGCGTTCAGCGAATGCATGTGGCCGAACATCTCGGCAAAGCCCTCTTCGGTGCGCTCTTTCAGCCAGTAGTCGGGGGTGCGGCGGTGGTACAAATTGGGCAGCACCACGCAGTAGCCCACGCTGGCCAGGCGGCGTGCCATGTCGTGCAGCTCTTCACGCTTGCCGGGCGCGTCCATGTAGAACAGGACGACCGGGTGCGGGCCGCCCTCGTCGGGGTACACCACGAAGGTGTTCATCGGGCCGTCGGCGGTGGGGATGTCGATGTGGTGCTCGATCATGGGGTGTGTCTCCTCGGGTTCGGGTGGTCAGTTGCGTTGCCAGAACTGCAGGTGCAGCGCGGCAATCTCGGCCTCGACGGCGGCCACCGGGCCGATCACGTCGATCGCCTTCTGGCCGCGGGCAAACACCTCGCGGCAGGGCAGGTCCAGCGTGGGGTTCTCGGCATGGTTGCCGGTGATGGCCAGCAGGCGCGATTCAGCCATGCCGTAGACCACCCGGCCGATGTGCGCCCAGTACTGCGTGCCGGCGCACATGGCGCAGGGCTCCACCGTGGAGTAGAGGGTGCAGCCCCACAGCTCGGCGGGTGTGAAGCGCGTGGCTGCAAGGCGCGCCAGCACCGCCTCGGCATGGTTGACGGCGTCCACATTGCCCTGGCTGAGCAGCACGGTTGCATGGTCGGCCGCCACCAGGATGGCGCCGAAGGGGTGGTGGCCGGCGGCCAGCGCCTGCGCCGCCACCGCATTGGCAGCACGCAGATGCGCCAGCACCTGGGCGGGGGTGGGGTCGGGCATGGTCAGGCGATCACTTCCAGGCAAAGCGCGGCTGCTCGTAGTGCGCCACCCGGGTGGGCCGGCCGAGCACGCAGACCTCGCGGAACTGGTAGATCAGCGCTGCGGTGGGCGCGGCGATCCAGTTGTCGCCCACCGGCATCTTCAGCACCGGGTGTTCGCTGCCCTCCAGCGGTTCGAGGATCGGCGAGTCGGCGCGCAGGAATTCCTTCACCGGGATGCGGTGGATGCTGGCCACCTCGGCCGGGTTGCCCTTGAGCTGGCGCGCTGCGCCGCCCCACACCACCACCGGGGTGATGGCATAGCCCGAGCGGGTGATGAAGGTGTCGAGCCGGCCCAGCACGTCGGCGGGGGTCAGCTGCAGGTCGACCTCTTCCTGCAGTTCGCGCAGCGCGGTCTGCTCGGGCGTTTCGCCGTCGTCGATGCGCCCGCCCGGCAGCGCCCACTGGCCGGCATGGCCGCGCAGGCTCTTGGCGCGGCGGGTGAGGATCAGCGCCGCCTGGGTGCTCCAGTGGCCACGGGGTGAGTCAGCACGCTGCAGGCCCCACAGCCCGCAGCCAGGGCCTTCGTCGGTGATGGTCAGTGCCACCGCAGCCAGCTTCAGGCCGCTGGTCTCGGGCGCGTGCAGCGGCCAGGCTGCCAGGCTGTCGGCCACCTGCTGGCGCAGGCTGTCGTCGCGCTGCATGGCGCGCTCAGGCCTGGCCGGTGCTGAACACCGGAGCGCGCTTTTCCAGGCTGGCGCGCACCGCCTCCAGCTGGTTGGGCGCGCCCATCAGCGCCACCTGCTCGTCGCTTTCGGCCTGCAGCAGCGCACGGGCGCTGTCGGCCAGCACCTGGCTGCTGGCGTTCATCAGCCGCTTGTCGGCGCGCAGCGCGCTGGGATTGCGCTGGGCCAGGGCCTGCGCCATGGCGCGGGCGTCGGCCAGCGGGTCGGCGCAGACGCGGGTGGCCAGGCCCAGGGCGACGGCCTCGGTGCCATCGACGATGCGGCCGGTGTAGCAGAGCTCACGCGCATGGTCGTCGCGCACCAGGCCGCGCATCAGCACCACGCCGGCCATGTCGGGCACCAGGCCCCACTTGATCTCCATCACGCTCATCTTGAGATCGGCGGTGACCAGGCGGATGTCGGCGCCCAGCGCCACCTGCAGGCCGCCGCCGAAGGCCACGCCGTGCACTGCAGCGATGACGGGCACGGGGATCTCGCGCCAGCCCAGGCCGACGTACTGCGCCGAGTTGGCGATGCCGTGGGTGCGTGGCCGCAAATCGCGCGTGGCGCCGGGCTCGCCGTTGTTCATCCGGGCCATGCGGCCCATGTCCAGCCCGGCGCAGAAGGCCTTGCCCTCGCCATGCAGCACCACCGCCCGCAGCGCCGGCTCGGCCTTCAGCCGGGTGATGGCGGCGGCCAGTGCCTCGAACATGTCGGAGTCGAGCGCGTTCATCTTGTCGCTGCGCACCAGCGCCACGTCGGCCACGCCGTGGGCGTCGATGGTGATGCGGACGCGGTCGTTCAAGGCGGTCTCCTGCAGGGGTTTGCACAAGATTCTTGCAGCCCGGCCGCTGGTGGCTTGTCGCAAAGGTGCTTGGGCGCCCTGCGCCTGTGGCCAGGTGGCACGCTGGAAGACCCGCCGCGCTGCAACAACACCCGCTGCTTCGAAACCTTCCCCTTCCCCGCCGCCGACACCGGCCTGACCGCCGAACTCACCGACCGCATCCGCAGCCTGGCCGAGCAGCTCGACGCCCACCGCAAGGCCCGGCCAGCGGCGCATGACACCATCACCCTCACCCTCACCGGCCTGTACAACCTGCTGGCCAAGCTGCGCAGCGGCGAGCTGCTGACGCCCCAAGGCCAGCCCGCCTGCCACCGCCGTGCGCCGCCCCTGGCCAGCCGACCTGCCAGCGCAGATGCGCGCCGTGGCCGCGCTGCTGGCCGCCGCGCCGGCGCCACTGGCCGAGGCCGCACTGGCTGAGCGCTTCACCGGCCGCGGGCCCTGGAAGAAGCGCCTGCCGCAGATCCTGCAGACGCTGGAAGCCGTCGGCCGTGCCCGCTCGGACGCAGCAAGCCATGGGCAGGTGACGTGGCGTGGCGCCTGACGCGCTGGCCCGTCTGCAGATGGCCAGACCACCTGGGTCAAACCACATGCAAGCACTTGATTTCGCACGATTGGCCGTCTGTTCCGAGATTCAACATGGATACGGCCAATGGACTTCATTCCGCTCTCTGACAACGCCGCACGGCAGGTGATCGACGCCAGCCCTGGTGTTGCGCCTGCTGCGCCTATCGCGCTCAGGCGCATTGCCGGGGCCTGCTGCCTGCCATGGCTGCCACGGCCGCCCCGGATGCACCGTGACACTCAGCTGACGATGTAGCTCGCCGCCGCCGTGGCCACCAGCACGCCATCGTCGTTGTGCAGGCGCATCTGCGTGGAGCCCACGCGGCCGCCCAGGCGGGTGATTTCGCAGGTGCCGACGAAGTGCTGGCCCATGCCGGGGCGCAGGTAGTCCACCCGCATGTCGATGGTGCCGATGCGCGTCAGCCGGTGCTGCATCTGCGCCAGCGTGTCGTGCGCATGCTTGTCGGCCAGGCCCTTCATCAGCGCGCAGCCGCCCAGGGTGTCGAGCACCGCCGCGATCACGCCACCGTGCAGCCGGCCCGAGTGGTAGTGGCCCACCAGGTCGGGCCGCCAGTCGAAGCGCAGCACCAGCGTCGGTGCCAGCGCCTGCACACGCACACCCAGCGCCTTCTGGAAGGGCGTGCGCTGCTCGATCATGTCGATGATCTCGGTGTCGAGCAGCGCGCTGTCGGCGGCACTGCGCAAGGCGGCGTCGGGTGGATTCGTCGGGTGGCGATCAGGCATGGTGGATGGCCGCAGTGGGTGCGGCAGGTGAAAGGCTGCACGCGATGACACCGCAAGTGGGGAAGATACCGGGGGAGATCCCCGTGCTTATCCTCTCAATGAGAGTGGCCGGTTGGCACGAAGCTCGCTTCAATGCAACCGGTACCTCGGAGTTGGGGAGAACGTGATGACCTGGATGTTGATCACCGTGCTGATTGTTGGCCTGGCCGGCCGTGCGCTGGCCCTGCAGCACCACGCCACCGCACATGCGCTGCTGCGCAGCAGCGGCAAGAGCTGGTGGCGGGTGGAACTGCGCCGCAAGGCGCGGGTCTGCAGTCTGCCCGGTGACCTCCAGGCCTACCCGCAACCGCGTGAGTTCCGCATCCGGGTGTGGCGGCTGGCCGGCGTGCCGGTGTGGTGGCGCGGCTGTTTCGTCAGCCTGCCATTGCATTGCGACGCGCTGATCGACCAACTGGACGCCGGCAACTTCGACCACCTGTTCAGCGGTGTCTACCGCTTCGCCGCAAGCAAGAACCTGCCGCGCAGCGGCCTCGCACCCCTGGGTCAGGCCTGACAGCCTGAGCAGGCCATGCCTCAAGACTGGCCGTAGACCGGCTTGCGCTTCTCCAGGAAGGCGCTGATGCCTTCGTTGAAATCACCCCCGCGGGTGCACAGGATCTGGTTGCGGTCTTCCATCGCGATGGCCGCCCGCAGGCCGGGTGCGTCGATGTTGTGGTTCATGCAATCTTTGGTCAGGCGCAGCGCCAGCGGGGTGGCGGCCAGCATCTCGTCGGCCAGTTGCCGGGCCTCGGCCTCGATCTCGGCCAACGGCCCCACCTTGCTGACGAAGCCCAGGCTGTAGGCCCGGTCGGCATGCAGGAAGCGGCCGGTCAGCAGCATCTCGGCGGCCACTGAAGCACCCAGCATGCGCGGCAGAAAGTAGCTGCTGCCCATGTCGCAACCCGACACGCCGATCTTGATGAAGGCGGCGTTGAAGCGCGCCTCGGGCGTGCACAGCCGGATGTCGCTGGAAAGCGCGATGCCCAGCCCGCCGCCGCTGGCCGCACCCTGCACGACGCTGATGATCGGCTGCGGGCACTCGCGCATCGCGACCATGATGTCGCGGATGGCCTTCTGCCCGGCCAGCCCGGCCTGCACGTCGCGCGGCGCGGCGCCGGTGCGGTCTTTCAGGTCGAGCCCGGCGCAGTAGGCCCGGCCGGCGCCCTGCAGCACCACCACGCGGATGTCGGGCCGGTCTTGCAGCGCCTGGAAGTAGCCGCGCAGCGCGTCGGTCAGGCCGGGGTTCAGCGCGTTCAGCCGCTCGGGCCGGTTCATCGTCAGCCAGGCGACGCCGTGGCGCTCGTCGATCAGCAGGGGCTGTTCCTGGTCGCTCATCACAGGGCCCTGGAGATGACTTCTTTCATGATCTCGCTGGTGCCGCCGTAGATGCGCTGCACCCGGGCGTCGGCATACATGCGGGCGATCACGTACTCGTTCATGAAGCCGTAGCCGCCGAACAACTGCAGGCATTCGTCGAGCACCTTGCCCTGGGCCTCGCTGCCCCACAGCTTGGCCATGCTGGCGGTGGCGGTGTCGAGCTGGCCGGCCACCAGTTGCTCGACGCAGCGGTCGATGAAGGCACGGCCCACCTGGATGGTGGTGGCCACCTCGGCCAGCTTGAAGCGGGTGTTCTGCAGGTCGGCGATCGGCTTGCCGAAGGCCTTGCGGTCACGCACGTAGGCCAGCGTGGCTTCGTAGGCGCCTTCCATCGTGGCGAGCGCGGTCACGCCGATGATCAGCCGCTCATAGGGCAGGTCGCCCATCAGCTGGTAGAAGCCCTGGCCCTCCTGGCCGCCCAGCAGGTTGGCCGCAGGCACGGTGGCATCGTCGAAGAAAAGCTCGGAGGTGTCCTGGCTCTTCATGCCCAGCTTGTCGAGCACCCGGCCGACACGGAAACCTGCGCAATCCTTGGTTTCGACGACCAGGATCGAGGTGCCCCGCGCACCCTGCGTCGGGTCGGTCTTGCACACCACCAACACCACGTCGGCCAGGTAGCCGTTGGTGATGAAGGTCTTGCTGCCGTTGATGACATAGCTGTCGCCACGCTTCTCGGCACGGGTGCGGATGCCCTGCAGGTCGCTGCCGGCGCCGGGTTCGGTCATGGCGATGGCGCCGACCAGCTCGCCGCGGGCCATGCGCGGCAGGTAGCGGTCCTTCTGGGCGGGCGTGCCGTGGTTCTTGAAGTAGTGCGCCACGATGGTGTGCACAGAGTTGCCCCAGCCGCTGATGCCGCGGCGCGCGCATTCCTCGTACAACACCGCCTCATGGCGGAAGTCACCGCCGGCACCGCCGTAGGCCTCGGGGATGTCGGTGCACAGCAGGCCCAGTTCGCCCGCCTTGGTCCACAGGCCGCGGCCGACGTTGCCGCGCTGGCGGGCGGCGGCGTCGTCGGCCACCAGCTCTTTCTCGACGAAGCGGGCGCAGGTGTCGCGCCACTGGTTCAGGTCGTCGTCCATCCAGCTGCGGGCGAAATTCAAAGGCATCGGGGTCTCCAGAAAGGGGGAATCAGGCAAAAACCGGCTGCGCCGCCTGCCAGCGTGCCACACGCTGCAAGTGCACGGCCAGGCCGCCCTGGTGGTGTTCGATCAATGTCAGGCGCTTGAAGGCATGGCCCACGGCCAGCTCTTCGGTCACGCCCATGCCGCCATGCAGTTGCACAGCACCCTGGCCGACGGTGCGCGCCGCGCGGGCCACGGCCACCTGGCAGGCGGCGACAGCGCGGCCGCGCTCGGGCGCGGGCTGGTCCATGGCAGCCAGCGTGGCGGCCACCAGGGCGCGCGCCTGCAGCAGGGCCGTGTGCATGTCGGCCAGCCGGTGCTGGGTGGCCTGGAAACTGGCGATGGCCACGCCGAACTGCTTGCGCTGGCGCACATAACCTAGCGTGTCGCGCAGCAGCCGCTGCATCACGCCGACCGCCTCGGCGCCGGTGGCCAGCAAGGCCGCGTCGGCCACCTGCTGCAACAGCGGCAGCAGGTCGGTGCCGGGCTCGCCGAGCAGGGCCTCGGCGGGCGTGCGGTCGAAGGCGATCTCGCTGGCCCAGCTGCCGTCGGCCAGCGGCAGATCACGCCGGGTGATGCCGGCCGCGTCGGGCCGCACCTGGGCCAGGCGCAGCGTGCCGGCGCCATCGCGTGCGCTCACCAGCCAGTGGGTGGCCTGCGGTGCGGCGCGCACCAGGGCCTTGCGGCCGCTGAGGCTGCCATCGGCATGCAGGCGGCTGGCCACCTGGGCCTGGTCATGCCGGCCACCCGGCTCCAGCGCCGCCAGCACCGGGCGCACAGCGCCGTCGGCCACGCCGGCCAGCAGGCGGGCGGGGCCCGCGCCTGGCAGGCCTTGCAGCAGGCCGGCACCGGTGACCAGGCAGGCGCTGTAGGGCTCGGGCAGCAGGGCCTGGCCCAGGGCCTGCAGGACCACCAGATGGTCGGCCAGGCTGCCGCCCTGCCCGCCCACCGCTTCCGGCAGGGCCGCGCCCAGCAGCCCCAATTGCTGCGCCAGGCCGGACCACAGCGGCTGGAAGGCGCTGGGCGTGGCCAGCAGCGCGGCACGCCGCTCGAACGGCGCGTTGTCGTGCAGCCAGCGTTGCAGGCTGCTCTGCAGCAGCGCCTGGGTGTCGTCGAGCGGGAAGATCGGGTCCATGGTTCAGTGCCTTGGCCTCATTGCGTCGACAGCAGATGCTGTGCGATCAGGTTGCGCTGCACCTCGTTGGTGCCGGCATAGATGCTGGCGGCGCGGTCGTTCAAGTAGGTGCCCATCGCCCACAGGGCGTCTTCCGGCAGGGCCAGCGCATGGGCGCCGGCCGCGCCGATCGGCAGCCGCGCTGCGGCATAGGGCCCGGCGATGGTGACCGCCAGCTCGGTGAAGTGCTGACGCAGCTCGGTGCCCAACAGCTTGCCGACGGACGGTGCCACAGGGGATTCCACGCCGCGGATGCGGTCGGCCAGCACCTGCTGCTCCAGCGCGTGCAGCGCGTCGAGCCGGCATGCCGCGTCGGCCAGCGCGGTGGCCACCGCCTGGCGCTCGGCATCGTCGGCCGGGCGCTCGGCAAAGGCCGCCGCCGCCATGGCCTGCATGCGGGCCAGCCGGGCACGCAGGGCCGGGGTGTAGGTGCCGCCGCGCTCATGCATCAGCAGGTACTTGGCGATCGTCCAGCCCTGGTTCTCCTGGCCCAGCAGGGCCGATGCCGGCACCCGCACATCGTCGAAGAACACCTGGTTCAGCTCATGGTCGCCCGAGATGCCGACGATCGGCCGCACGGTGATGCCCGGCAGGTCCATGTCGAACAGCAGGAAGCTGATGCCCTGCTGCGGCTTGCCGGTGCTGCTGGTGCGCACCAGGCAGAAGATGCGGTTGGCCCATTGCGCATGGGTGGTCCAGATCTTGGTGCCGTTGACGACATAGTGGTCGCCCGAGTTGTCCGCTACACGCACCGCCTTGCACTGCAGCGACGCCAGGTCAGAGCCCGAGCCCGGCTCGCTGTAGCCCTGGCACCAGTAGTCGTCGCCCGCGCGGATGCCCGGCAGCCATCGCTGCTGTTGCTCAGCTGTGCCATAGGCCAGCACCACCGGCGCCACCATGCGCACGCCCTGCGGCGCCAGCACCGGTGCCTGTGCGGCAGCGCATTCACTGGAGAAGATGGCATGCTGGCGCGCGCTCCAGCCGGTGCCGCCCCATTCCACCGGCCAGTGCGGCACGCTCCAGCCGCGCTGCGCCAGCGCGCGGAACCAGGGGCGGCTTGCGGGCGCATCGGTGAAGACGCCTGCGGTGCGCCGGCCAGCCAGGCGCAACTCGGGTGTCAGCGCCTCGTCGAGAAACTGGCGAACCTCGGCAAGAAAGGCTGCGTCTGCCGCCGTGGCGACAGGGGCGGCGGGGACCGCTTGGGCTACCGGGGCGGTGGCGGTGGGGGTGGGGGTGGCGATGGCGATGGCGATGGCGGTCAAGGGCGAGCTCCGTGCAGGGTTTGGCGGCAGCGTGGCGCAGTCTCACACGCGCCCTGGCGCGCACGAATCGTCGTAAGCGACGATGTGGCCGCAGCCGGCGGGCCGATCCAATCCTGGCATGCGCCCAGCCCCGCCGTCCAACCCGCCTGCCCTGCCCGCGCCAGACACCATCGGCGACCACCTGACGCTGGCCGGGCGCCGGCGTGGCGAGGCCAGCGCGGTGATCGACCAGGGCCTGCACCACCGCTGGAGCATGCTGGACGCCACCAGCGACCAGCTGGCCTGCGGCCTGCTGGGGCTGAAGCTGCAGCGCGGCGACCGCATCGGCATCATCGGGCTGAACCAGGTGGAATGGCTGCTGCTCTTCTATGCCGCAGCCAAGATCGGCGTGGCAGTGGTGGGCCTGTCGCTGCGCTACCGCGACACCGAGCTGGAGGACATGCTGGGCGACAGCCAGACCAAGGCGGTGTTCACGCTGCAGCACCATGAAGGCTTCGACTTCATCGCGATGCTGCAGCGTCTGGGCCCGCGCCTGCCGGCGCTGCGCCACGTGATCGCCATCGACGGCAGCGGCCTGAACAGCCTGGCGGCCCTGTCGGCCACGCCGCTGGAGGCCGGGCGGCTGTCGGCCGTGCGGCGCCGGGTGCTGGCCGACGACGTCGCCATGGTGATCTACACATCGGGCACCACCGGCCGGCCCAAGGGCGCCGGGCTCACCCACCGCAGCCTGCTGGCTGCGGCCACCGCGCAGGCGCGCCACACCCGGGTGACCGGCCACGACGTGCTGCACCTGGCCAACCCGCTGAACCACGTGGGCGGCATCACCTGCGGCGTGCTCACCCACCTGGTGGGCGGCGGTACCGTGGTGCTGGTGCCCGAGTTCAAGGCCGACCGCATGATCAGCCTGATGCAGCAGCACCGCCCCACGCTGCTGGCCGGCGTGCCCACGGTGCTGACGCTGCTGCTGATGCATGCGCGCATCGACGCGGTCGACCTGTCGGCCGTGCGGCTGGTGTTCTCCGGCGGCTCCAATGTCGACGCGGCGCTGCTGCAGCGGCTGGCCGAGCGCATGCCGCAGGCCACGCTGATGAACCTGTACGGCCTGACCGAGACCTCCGGCGCGATCGTGATGACGCCCTGGGAGCGCAGCGACGCCGACCTGATGACGACCATCGGCCAGCCCTTCGACAGCGCCCGGCTGAAGGTGGCCGGGCCACGGGGCCAGCCGGTGCCGGCCGGCACGGTGGGTGAACTGTGGTTGCAGGGGGCCGGCGTGGTGCCGGGCTACATCGGCGCGGCGGCGGGCCAGGGCTTCAGCGCAGACGGCTGGCTGCAGACCGGCGACCTGGGCCAGGTGGACGCGCGCGGTGTGGTCACCCTGAAGGGCCGGCAGAAGGACATGTACATCCAGGGCGGCTTCAACGTCTACCCGGCCGAGGTGGAGGCGCTGATCCACCGCCACCCCGGCGTGGTGATGGCCGCAGGCATCGGCGTGCCCGACGCGGTGCTGGGCGAGGTGGGGCGTGTCTACGTGATCCCCAAGCCCGGCAGCAACCTGCGCGAGGCCGATGTGCGCCACTGGTGCGCGCAGCACCTGGCCGACTACAAGGTGCCGCGCCAGGTGGTGCTGCGCGACGCCCTGCCGATGACGCCGGCCGGCAAGATCCACAAGGCCGCGCTGCGCCAGGAAGCCTGACGCCGGCCCGGCGCGGGCGCCACTGCGGTCACAGCCGCCGGGCGAAGTCGGCGGCGTCGAAGCCGACGGTGATGGCGCCGTCTGGCCACTCGACCACCGGGCGCTTGATCACGCTGGGCTGGGCCTGCATCAGCGCCCGGGCGCTGGCGCCATCCACCACCGCTGCCCTGGCAGCGTCGTCCAGCTTGCGCCAGGTGCTGCCCTGGCGGTTCACCAGGCGCTCCCAGCCGGTGCTGGCGACCCAGGCCGCCAGCCGGTCGGCCGGCACCCCCGCCTTCTTGAAATCATGGAACTGCACCACCGCACCTTGCCCGGCCAGCAAGGCGCGGGCACGCTTGACGGTGTCGCAGTTGGGGATGCCGTAGAGGGTGGTGGCCATGGTGGTCCGAATCGGTCAGATCTTGGGGTCGCAGAACGGGTCGGACAGGAACGAGGCGCCGCCGCGCACCCGGCCGTCGGGCTCGAAGGTGATGCGGGCCCACAGGCAGTCGTTGGTGGGGTAGCGCCACGACCAGGTCTGGCGGTTCATGTACTCGCCAGCCTTGTCGGCCGGGCGGCCCAGCAGCCGCAGCACCTCGTCGCGCGGCATGCCGTCGCGAACCTGGGCGAAGTTGGCCTCGGTCAGCACCTGGCTGCTGGCGATGACGCGGCCGTCGGCGCCCAGGTCCACCATGCGCGTGGTGCGGCCATACGGGCCGGTGGCGTATTCCAGGCGCTGGCCGGCGGCGGGCAGGGTGTAGCGGCCGGTGGGCGGGCCCAGCGCGGCCACCACTGCGGCTTCGGACTGGCCGACCGTGATGGGCGGCTGTTGCAGCGCGGCACAGCCGGCCGCTGCGACCAGAACGGCCAGCGAGCCGGCCAGGCCGGCGGCTTGGGTGGCGTGGGTGGCTTGGGCAGGGGTCAGGCGGCGGTGGCTGTGCGGCATGCGGGGCTCCGGTCGACAGGCGGTGGCGGCATCATGCGCCGCCGCCAGCGGTTGCTGCAGCATCCAGCGGAATCACCCGGTCACCGGCCAATGGTTGGCAGCCCGGGCCGATCGGCACCCAGCCCTGGCGCACCACCATTTTCTGCGTGTCGTGGCAGAACTCGATGCGCTGCACGCCTGGCACCTGCCGGCGCACGAAGGCCTCGATCGACGCCGGCATGCTGATGTCGAATTGCCCGGTGTGCAGCGCGTCTGCGGGGTGGTCGTCGGTGTGCAGCCAGGGCACCACCGCGCCGGCCAGCAGCAGCAGCGGGTTGGTGACCGCTATGCGCGTGGGGGTGTAGCCCTGCTGCCGCAGCCATTGCTGTGCTTCGGCGCGGGGGTCGGCGCGGGGGTCGGTCAGTGCATCGGCGCCGTCGCGCCCAGCGGCCAGCCGGCCCCAGGCTTGGGCCATCACCTCGGCCACCCACTGGTTGCAGTTCTGGTAGCGGGTGCTGAAGGCATGGGCGTTGGCGCTGTAGGTGCTGCCCAGCATCCGCAGCGCCTGGCGCTGGTCCAGCGCGGCCTGCTCCAGCGGCGCGGCGGCCGCATCGGGCAACAGCAGCAGCACGATGTGGCCTTGCGCCGGGTCGGCGCCGCCGAGCAGGAAGCCGGGCAGTCCCTGGTCGTACAGGCGTGGCCGGCCGTGGTCGCAGTCGTAGTACAGCTGGCGCACCGACCACGGCGTGTTCGGGCTGGCCAGCAGGCTGATGCCGGCATGGCTGTAGCGCTGGCCGAAGCGGCTCAGGTCGGTGCCGGCACGGGCGATCAGCGCCAGCCGCCGGCCCGAGGCGTCCAGCGCCTCACGCACCAGTGCACTGAAGCGGAACAGGCGGTCATGCTGCACTGCGTCCAGCACCGGCGGGGCGGTGCAGTGGCGCAGCAGGTCGGCCTGGGCGGTGGCGGCCGCCAGCAGCCCGGCGGCGCCCAGCAGCAGTGCGCGCAGGCTCAAGCGCGGGTCAGAGCCGCACCGGCTGCGCATCCAGCTCACGCCGGAAGCCGTCGGTCAGCACCAGGTAGAAGGCCTGGCGGCTGGCGTCGTGCACGAACTCGGTGCCGTAAGCCCGGGCCCGTGCGGTGACGGTCTGGCCGGCGGCCAGCCGGTACTGCGCGGCGATGGCCTGTGGCAGCAGCAGCACGTGGCCGGGCTCGGGGGCGTCGGCTGCCAGCGCCTGCAACTGCAGCCGCACCTGCCCGGGTTGGCCGGGTTGGCCAGCCACTTCGGTCACGTCGACGATGCGGTAGGGCCCCAGCGCCGTCTTCTGGCCACCGCCAGAGCTGTTGCTCGACGCCTCGCTGGAGGCCGAACTGCCCACCGACGCCGACGAGCCGCCGACGGCCAATGAGGTGCCGATGCTGCCGGCCTGCACCGTCAACCCACTGCTGCCCAGCAGCAGGGCGGTGACCGCCAGGGCATGGAGGGAAAGTGACTGCATCGTGCGCTCCGGTTGACCAGGGGCCAGCCCAGATGCCGGCCCGGCGCCCGCATCATACGGAGCCCGGCGGCGCCGCCCGGCACCTGCCAGGCCAGCGCGGCGGCCTGCCGCACCGCCCGGCGCCCGGGGCGCCCGCACGTCGGCGCACAACGGCTGGGGCAGCCGCCCGGCTCATGCGGCGGTCTCCACGCGGTTGCGGCCGTTGTGCTTGGCCTGGTAGAGCGCGCGGTCGGCAGCGTCCAGCCAGGCGTCGGCGTTGTGCTGCGGCTGCTGCACGCCCACGCCGATGCTCACGGTGATCGGATGGCCAGGCAGCAGCGCGGTGTCGGCGACGCGCACGCGCAGCGCCTCGGCCACCTGTCGCGCGTCCAGCGCCGAGGTGCGGGGCAGCAGCAGCACGAATTCCTCGCCGCCGGTGCGGAACAGCATGTCGCTCTGCCGCTTGCGGGCCGACAAGGCCGCCACCAGATCCACCAGCACCGCGTCACCGGCAGCGTGGCCGTGGCGGTCGTTGATGTGCTTGAAATGGTCGACGTCGATGGCCAGCAGCACGTTCATCGCATAGACATCGCTGCCCGGACGGGTGAGCAGCGCCAGCTGCTGCGCCAGGTGGCGGCGGTTGTAGGCACCGGTCAGCGGGTCGGTCAGGGTCTGCTGCAGCAGCGCGCGCTGCAGATCGCCCGCCACGTTGAGCACCACGTTGATCATCACCAGGGTGAGCGCCAGCGTGGCGCCGAAGCGCGCCCCCACGGCTGCGCCCAGCACCTGCCAGGTCAGTAGCGTGGCCGCCACCGTCATGGCCACGCTCAGCAGCAGCGCCAGCTTGCGCGACAGCACGAAGTAGCTGATGAAGGCCGCAGGATAGGCCCAGAAGGTGCCGACCAGACCCAGGCGCTGGATCACCGCGCAGATCACCAGCATGAAGACCCCCATCACCAGCCAGAACGGCACCGGCGCCGGCCTGCCCCGACGCAGCGCCCAGGCGTCGACGGCCAGCGTCGCCTGCACCATGAAGACCAGCGCGGCCAGCGCGTGGCGGCCAGCCAGCAGGTGGTCGATGGCGAACGGCAGCAGCACCACCGCCGACACCACGCTGAGGATCAGCGCAATGCGGTCGCGGTGGTCCGCCAACGCGTCGTCATCGGCGCGCAGGGCACAGGTCAACCGGGCCAGAAGGTCCATACCTTTGTGGTCGGCGCGCCGCGCCCGGGCTTGAGGCCCGACAGGCCGCGCTGCCCCCCGGCAGCGTGACACCCGTCATCAACGCGGCGGTGCCCAGGCAGGCATCCTGCGGTTGCGGGCCTTGCGACCGCTGCCACGGCCCTTGACGCGAGGCAGCCGCCCATCCGTACACTGCCCGTTCTTTCAACCCCGACGCCAGGAGACTCCCATGGGTTCGATGATCAGCTTCAACCGCCCCGATGGGCAGGCCGTGCAGGGCTACCTGGCCGAGAGCGCCGGCGCCAAGGGCGCGGTGGTGGTGATCCAGGAATGGTGGGGCCTGAACGACCAGATCCGCGGCGTGGCCGACCGGGTGGCCGCCGCCGGCTTCACCGCCCTGGTGCCCGACCTGTACCGCGGCAAGAGCACGGTGGAGGCCGAAGAGGCGCACCACCTGATGAGCGCACTGAACTTCGGCGACGCCGCCGGCCAGGACGTGCGCGGCGCTGTGCAGTACCTCAAGGCCAGCCATGCCAAGGTGGGCGTCACCGGCTTCTGCATGGGCGGCGCGCTCACCATCCTGAGCCTGACCATGGCGCCCGAGGCCGACGCCGGCGTGGTGTGGTACGGCCTGCCGCCGCTGGAGTACGTGGACGCCGGCAAGATCAAGGCGCCCATGCTGGCGCACTGGGCCGAGCAGGACGTGCCCTTCCCCATCGCCACCGTCGACCCGCTGGAGGCCAAGCTGCACGAGGCCGGCGTGCACTACCAGGGCCACCGCTACCTGGCCCAGCACGGTTTCGCCAACGAGACCGCCCAGGGCCCCGGCCGCATCGCGATGACGCAGTACGACGCCGCCTGGGCACAGCTGGCCTGGGACCGCAGCTTCGCGTTCTTCGGCAAGCATCTCTGATGCCGGAGCGCTGAGCCTGCGCCCAGGCCCGACCGGCATCGCTCAGGAGGAAACGCCGGGCCGTCCCCAAGTTTCCTCATCCCCCTCGGGGGGCCTGACGCGCAACGGCAGGCCTGGGGGCGCTCTCAGCGCCGGGCCAGCCAGTGGTCGATCGACAACCCACCCGGCCCGCGCGCCAGCAGCCACAGCAGAACGGCTGCACAGATACCGTGGGTGGCCGAGGCGCCTGGGTAGACCAGCAGCCGGATCACCAGCCGCCACTGACGGGATTCAGCACCAGGCCCTCGATCTTGGTCTGGCCGGACTGCCAGACTACTGCGGCGATGGACAGCCGCGCCAGCAATGCGATGGCGCTGTGCGGGATGCGGCTGCACAACGCGATGCAGCCGGCCAGGGCCTGGCTCCAGCCGGTCACTGCCGGGGTCGATTTTGGTCGATGAGGGTGTGCGGGCGCGGTGTTGGTGGGCATGCCAGCAGCGCCAGCGTCTGGGCCAGGTCGGTGCGCTGCCAAGACCGATACCGCTGCCACGGCGCGACGCCAGCGCGCCCACGGACCGGTGCAGTTGCAGCTGCAACCCGGCCAGCCGGGCCGGCTGCTGCAGCGCGGCCAGCATCTGCGCCAGCATCGGCGCCGGCACTGCGGCCAGGCTGAGCGGCGCCTCGTCAGCCGCATGGCTGGCCTGCTGACGCCGTCATTCCAGCCGTGCCACATCGGCCAGGCAAGGCACCGCAGCCGCGGGGGAGAAATCGGCGATGAAGCCGGGCAGCGCGCCGCTACACCAGGCCGGCACCGGGCTGCTGGGCGGGTGCTGCCGCACGAAAGGCGCGGCCATGGCGCGGAAGAACACTCCGCCCACCTGCACCTGCAGCACCGGAAAACCGCTGGCCGGCACGTCCACCAGACCGACGACCAGGTTGTTGCGGTGCACCGCCAGCCGGCCGGCCGGGTCGGACCCGTTCCAGGTGCGCAGACCGGCCAGTGCGGGCGTCTCAGGCGCCAGCAGGGCGGCGGCGAAGGCGGCTTCGGTCATGCGGCCTGCGCTTCGGGCCGCGCAGGGTGCGGCAGCGGCGCGCCGCTGGCGTCGGCGTCCACCGCTTGGCCGGCCAGGAGGACCTTGCCGACCGCAAGCAGCTGCATGGCGGCCGGCGTGGCCCGCACATCACGGCCGTGGTTGCGGCCGGCCATCCACAGGTCGTTCAGGTCCAGCAGCGGGCCGCAGCCGGTGCGGCTCACACCTCGGCCAGGAAGCCGGGCTCGTCCAGCGTGGACGCTGCAAACTCGACATGGGTGGCCGGGTTCTCCAGCAGCATGCGCAAGCCCAGGCCGGTCTGCACCCGGTCGATGTGCGCGCGCACCCGGCGCAAGCACGGGTTCCATGCCTTCCTCGAATGCCGCTCCATGGCAGACGGGGCGGTTCTCTGCACCTGCGCTGCGGCGATCAAGCCAAGCCCGTCGCCTTCAACTGAAAATGGTGTGGGTCCTGCCTTCGCGCGGCGCGCGGCGCGCGGCACATGGCACATGGCACATGGCGCATGGCGCACACCGCTGCCCACCCCCAACGCTGCCCGACACGCCTTCGGCGCCCGACTCAGCCCAGCCACGAAGCCGAGAATCAGCGATTGAACTCCCTCTCCCCGGCCAGCGCAGCGCCCTGCGGAAGCACCTGTGCGCGCCAGCCTGACTGCACGCATACTCGATAGCGCTTCGCCGTTTTGTCCTTGAAGGGGCCAGCCCATGCTACGCCGACACGCCTTGCTGCTGCTGGCACCTTTGCTGACAGCCGTTGGCCTGGGCCTCGGCCCGCAAGCTGCCAGTGCCCTGCCCATGCTCAATGGTTTCGACCTGAGCGGCGCTTCGGGCGACATGCGGCCCATCGAAAAGGGGGGCCCGCCCAAGGACGGCATACCGGCGATCGACCAGCCGAAGTTCGTCAGCGCTGCAGCGTCGCGGCTGGCAGATGGCGACCGGATACTCGGCATCACGCACGGCGGCGTGGCCCGTGCCTACCCGGTGCGCATCCTGAACTGGCATGAGGTGGTGAACGACACGGTCGCACAGCGCGCCATCGTCATCACCTACTGTCCGCTATGCGGCACCGGCATGGCGTTCGAGCCGCCGCAGCGCACCGGATCGGGCGGCTTCGGTGTGTCGGGCCTGCTCTACAACAGTGATGTGCTGCTGTACGACCGGACCACGTTGTCGCTGTGGTCGCAGATCCTGTCGGCGGCCATCACCGGCCCACTCAAGGGCACGGTGCTGGTGCAGGTGCCGCTCACGCACACCAGCTGGGCCGACTGGCGCGCCCGCCACCCGGCCACGCAGGTGCTGTCGACCGACACCGGCTTCCAGCGCGACTATGCCCGCGACCCGTATGCCGGCTACGACAAGGTGCAACAGCTCATGTTTGATGTGCAGCACCGCGACGACCGCTTCCCGCTCAAGGAATGGGTGCTGGGTCTGCGTGTCGATGGCGTCGCCAAGGCCTACCCGTTCAGTGTGCTCGACAAAATGGTGGGTCGCTCGGGCGAGTTCAAGGACACCGTGGGCCAGCAGCGCGTGCGCATCCGGTTCGACCGCACACACCAGACGGCCGAGGCCTTTGATGCCCAGGGCCGCCCGTTGGCCAGCACCATGGCGTTCTGGTTCGCCTGGGTCGCTTTCCACCCGCGCACCGAGGTGCTGCGCGCGCCCTGATGCACGCTGCTGGCGTTGGTCCTGCGCCCGCTTGGTGGTGCCGCCGGCGTCTGCCCCTTCCAGCCAAGCTGCGTCACCCACTCAAGACAGGCCGATCACCCTGCCCTGGTCGTCCAGATCGATCCGCTCGGCCGCCGGCACCTCGGGCAGGCCGGGCATGGTTATCACGTCACCGCACACCAGCATCACGAACTCGGCGCCTGCAGCCAGTCGCAACTCGCGCACTGCGATGGTGTGGCCACTGGGCGCACCGCGCAAGGCGGGGTCTGTGGAGAAGCTGCACTACGTCTAGGCCACGCACACCGGCAGGTGGCCGCGGCCATCCGCCTGCAGCTTGTCGATCTGCGCCCTGACTGCGGCACTGGCGCTGATGCCGACGGCACTGTCTGCGGCGGTGTCGGTGGCGCAGTGGTTGATCGAGACGACGCAGCGCAGCCCGAAAACTTCATGCAGGTTGTGCAGGTGGCGCTGCAGATTGCCCAGGCCGCGTTCCAGCGCCGGCAGGTTATCGCTGCCCAGTTGCGGCAGGTCCACGCCGCCGTGGCACTTGACCGCCCGCACGGTGGCCACCCCCACCCCCACCACCGCCGCCAGCGCCAGTCGCGGGCCGGTCTCGCGGAACTTGATGTCGATGAACTTTTTTGCGCCCAGGTCGGCGCCGAAGTTGGCCAGCGCAATGGCGTCGAAGTCACCGGTGCAGTGCAGGTTGATGTCCTCCATCGGCACCACTTGCGCATACCCGCCACCGGCGGCGCCGCCCTGCATGCCGAACACCGGGCCCAGCGAGGGCTCACGCAGCGCAATCACCGCCCTGTGGCCGGTGAAGTTCAGCGCGTCACCCACACCCACGGTGGTGGTGGTCTTGCCCTCGCCGGCCGGCGTGGGGCTGATGACGGTGACCAGGATCAACTTGCCCTCAGGCCAGCCGGCCAGGGAATCGACGGACGGCAGCGTGCGCCTGGCCTTATGGTGGCCGCAAGGCACCAGGTGATCATCGGCGATGTCCGGCCGCAAGCGGGCCAGATCAGTGTTGCGGCGCAGCGGAGCCTGGCGGGCGATTTCGATGTCGCCGAGGGGCACGGGGTTCTCGGGCGTGGGCTGCAAGAACGGCGTGCCAGCACTTTTCAAGGCATGCCATTCGCACCGGCGCCCGGTGGCATCGGCGCAGGCCGACCGATTCAATGCGACAGTTGGTTGCTGGCAGCGGGCAGGCGCCTTGGGCGACTGGCTGCCAAACTGAACGGGTCGGGAAGAACATGCGCTTGGACAAACGTTGGTGGCTGGCCGCCTTGCTGCTGGTCGGCGTGGTTCTGTTCTTCTGGCTGGACCTGGGCCGCTACCTGAGCCTGGCCGGCCTGCAGGCGCAACAGGCGAATCTGGCCGCATGGCGCGACGCCAGCCCGCTTCAGGCCGCGCTGGTGTTCTTTGCGGCTTACGTGGCCGTCACCGCGCTCAGCCTGCCCGGTGCGGCGGTGATGACGCTGGCCGGCGGCGCCATCTTCGGCCTCGGCTGGGGGCTGTTGATCGTCAGCTTTGCCTCCAGCATCGGCGCCACGCTGGCCTTCCTGGCCAGCCGCTGGCTGCTGGGTGCCTGGGTGCAGCAGCGCTTTGCCGACCGGCTGGCAGCGCTGAACGCCGGCGTGGCGCGCGACGGCGCCTTCTACCTGTTCACCCTGCGCCTGGTGCCGGTGCTGCCGTTCTTCGTCATCAACCTGGCCATGGGGCTGACGCCGATGCGCCCGCTCACCTTCTACTGGGTCAGCCAGCTGGGCATGCTGGCCGGCACTGCGGTGTATGTCAACGCGGGCACCCAGCTGGCGGGCATCACTTCGCTGCAGGGCATCGTCTCGCCGGGGCTGCTGGGCTCACTGGTGCTGCTGGGGCTGTTTCCGCTGCTGGCGCGCAAGGGGATCGACATGGTGCAGGCGCGCAAGGTCTACGCCGGCCACACCCGGCCCAAGCACTTCGACCGCAACCTGGTGGTGATCGGCGGCGGCTCGGCCGGGCTGGTGACGGCCTATATCGCTGCGGCGGTGAAGGCCAAGGTGACACTGGTGGAACGCCATGCATTGGGTGGCGATTGCCTGAACACCGGCTGCGTGCCCAGCAAGGCGCTGATCCGCTCGGCACGCTTCGTGGCCGATGTGAAGCGCGCCGCCGACTTCGGCATGCGCAGCGCCAGCGCCGACTATGACTTCGCCGCAGTGATGGACCGGGTGCAGCGGGTGGTGCAGGCCATCGCGCCGCATGATTCGGTCGAGCGCTACACCGGCCTGGGCGTGGACGTGGCGCTGGGCAGCGCCCGCATCGCCACGCCCTGGGCGGTGGACATCACCCGCGCCGACGGCACGGTGCAGCGCCTGACCACCCGCGCCATCGTCATCGCCGCAGGTGCGCGGCCGTTCGTGCCGCCCATCCCTGGCATCGACACGGTGGAGCCGCTCACCTCCGACACCGTCTGGGCCCTGCGCCAGCGCCCGGGCCGCCTGCTGGTGCTGGGCGGCGGACCGATCGGCTGCGAGCTGGCCCAGGCTTTTGCCTGCCTGGGTTGCGCGGTCACACTGGTGGAGATGGCGCCGCGCCTGCTGCTGCGCGAAGACCCGGAGGTGTCGGCCCTGGTGGCCGCCGGGCTGGCCGGCGACGGCGTGGACCTGCGCCTGGGCCACAAGGCGCTGCGCTTCGAGGTGCGGGACGGGCAGAAGTGGCTGGTGGCCGCGCATGCCGACCAGTCCGGTGCCGAGCAGCGCATCGGCTTCGACGCCCTGCTGGTGGCGGTGGGCCGCAGCGCCAACCTGCAAGGCTACGGCCTGCAGGAGCTGGGCGTGCGCACCGGCCGCACGGTGGACGTGAACGGGTATCTGGAGACCAACTTCCCGAACATCTATGCCGCCGGTGATGTGGCCGGGCCCTGGCAGTTCACCCATGCCGCCGCGCACCAGGCCTGGTATGCGGCGGTCAACGCGCTGTTCAGCCCGTTCAAGCGCTTCAAGGTGGACGGGCGGGTGATGCCGGCGGCCACCTTCACCAGCCCCGAAGTAGCGCGGGTGGGGCTGAACGAACAGGAGGCCGCCGAGCAGAAGATCCCGTTCGAGGTGACGCGCTACGACATCGCCGACCTCGACCGCGCCATTGCCGACAGCGACGCGCATGGCGTGGTCAAGGTGCTCACCGTGCCGGGCAAGGACCGCATCCTCGGCGTGACCATCGTCAGCGCGCATGCCGGCGAGTTGCTGGCCGAGTACGTGCTGGCCATGAAGCACGGCATCGGCCTGAACAAGATGCTGGGCACCATCCACACCTACCCCACCATGGGCGAGGCCAACAAGTTCGTGGCCGGGGAGTGGAAGCGCGCACATGCCCCGCAGCGCCTGCTGGCCTGGGTGGGCCGCTTCCACGCCTGGCGGCGCGGCGGAGCGGCCTGACGCCGCCTACGCCGCCACCCGCTGGTTGCAGGGCAGCGCGGTGACGCCGCCTACGCTGCCACCCGCTGGTGCCGCAGCACCCCGCCGGCGCGGGCGCCGGTCAGCTCGCCGTCGAGCAGGCTCACCTGGCCGTTCACCAGCGTGGCCTTGTAGCCGGTGCCGCGCTGGATGTAGCGCGGCGCGCCGCCCGGAAAGTCATGCACCATCACCGGCTGCTGCTCGCCCACCAGCGCCGCGTCGAACACGTTGACGTCGGCGCGCAGCCCCGGCGCCAGGCGCCCGCGGTCACGCAGGCCCAGCACCGCCGCCGGCCCGCTGGTGATGCGGCGCACGCCTTCTTGCAGGCTGTACAGCCCGGTGGCGCGCACCCAGTGCGACAGCACGAAACTGGCCCAGCCGGCGTCCATCACCTGCGCCACATGGGCGCCGGCGTCACCCAGGCCGGGCAGCACATGGGCGCTCTGGATCAGGTGCGCCAGGCCGGCCATGTCGGGGTTGAACATGCGCAGCGTGAACAGCGCCCTGCCGCCGCTGGCCAGCGACAGGCGCAGAAAGGTCTGCGCCCAATGCTCGCCGGCCGCCGCGGCCATGGCCTGCAATTGCCGCTCGCTGCCGGCGGCGTAGTCGGGCGCGGCAGCGTCGCCCAGGTGGAACACCTGCTCGATGCCCGCGCCCAGCAGGCGCGGAAAGCCCAGCGCCTGGGCCTCGGCCACCAGGGTGGCGTGGAACGCCGGGTCGGCAATCGCGACCAGACGTTGCGCCAGCGCCATGCCCGCCAGCTGGCGCCAGGCCGCCCCACGCCTGGCGATCGGCATGGCCGACTGCAGGCCGAAGACCAGGCCCGAGCTGCGCACCTGGGCCACGGCGGTGATCTGGCGGCCCTGGCACAGCGCCTCCAGATCGGCCCGGCGTTGCGCGGCCAGGCTGCCATCGGGCCCCACGCCGTAGCTGAACAGCACCCGGCTGCCGCCCTCGTCGGCCATCGCACGCAGCAGGCCGAAATCGGCGCCCACCGCCTGCATCAGCGCGCCTTGCCCGGCCATCGCGCGGGCGATCTCCACCAGCTCGCCGACGTCGGCAAAGGTGCCGGGGATGGCGCGGCCGTCAGGCAGCTTGTGGGCGGCAAAGCGGTTCACCGAGCAGCCCATGGCGCCGCTGGCCACCGCCTGCGCCGCCAGTGCGGCCATCTGCGCCCGCTCGGCGGGGCTGGCCTGTTCTTCCACCGCGCGCTCGCCCATCACATAGAAGCGCAGCGCGCTGTGGCCCACCAGGCCGCACAGGTTGATGCCGGGCTGCATCCGGGCCACGCTGTCGAGGTAGCCGCCGTAATCTTCCCAGTCCCAGGGCAGGCCGCCCAGGATGGCCTCGCGCGGGATGTCTTCCACCGTCTCCATCATGGCGGCCAGCAGCCCGCGGTCGGCAGGCTTGCAGGGCGCGAAGGTGACGCCGCAGTTGCCCATCAGCGCGGTGGTCACGCCGTGCCAGCTCACCGGCGTGCAGGCGGCGTCCCAGCCCACCTGGGCGTCGAGGTGGGTGTGGATGTCGACGAAGCCCGGGCTCACCACCAGGCCGCGGGCGTCGATCTCGCGCCGGCCATGGCCGCTCACCCGGCCCACCGCAGTGATGGTGTCGCCGTCGATGGCCAGGTCGCCCTGCACCGGCGCCGCGCCGCTGCCGTCGACCAGCAGGCCGCCGCGGATGAGGATGTCGTGGGTCATGCCGTCTCCTGTGCCGCCGCCGGGATGGCCGCGCTTGGTGTGCGGCAGATCATGTGCGGCACCGGCGCAGCGCCGACGTCGCCTGCTTGACATGCGGCGGCTGTGCCGCTCAGCGCGCGCGGCTCGGGCGGTTGATCGTCACCGCGCAGCGCCTGTGTCCGGATGTTCCGGCACCTGCCAGGCCAGGATCTCGTCGCCGTGGGCGTCGACCGCCCCGGTCGGGCGCCAGCCCAGGTGGCGGTAGAAGCCGTGTGCGCGCGTCGCTGCATCGGTGGACGCGCCGAGGAACAGCCGCGGGTGGCCCAGCGCCACCAGATCGGCCGCCACCAGCGCCAGCAACTGCCGGCCCAGGCCACGGCCGTCGGCCCCGGGCAGCACGGCCAGCACCAGCACCTCGCCGGTGGCAGGGGCGCCAAAGCAGTGGCCCAGCACCTGCCCTTGCCGTTCGGCCACATGCCCCGCCACCGCGCCGCTGCGCATGGCGGCGGCCCAGCTGGCGGCGGTGATGCCCAGCGCGGCCAGGCGCTCGGGGGCGATGGCGTTGTCGCGGGTCTGGCCACGGATGGCGATGCAGGCCGGGGCATCACCCGGCACGGCGCGGCGCAAGCCGATGCCGGCAGGCTGGCCGGCGGGCTGGCCGATCATGCCGCCGCCGGAGGCAGGGCCTGGCACAGGCGCAGTGCCTCGCCGGCGGCCACCATGCCGAAGGTGGCTGTCACCGTCACGCTGGAGCCGTAACCGGCGCAGTTCAGCGTGCCGTCGGTGGCGCAACTGTCGTCGTTCAACGGTGCGGCCACCGCCTCGCGGGAGAACACGCAGCGCAGGCCGATGCGGCCACTGCGTGGTGCGCCCTGCTTGCGCAGCCGCTGGCGCAGGCTGGCCAGCAGCGGGTCGTGCGTCGCCTCGGCCAGATCGGCCACCTCCACCGCCTGTGCCAGCTGCTTGCCGCCGGCCGCGCCCACGCACACCAGCGGCGTGCCGGTCTGCAGCGCCCAGGCAGCCAGGGCCAGCTTGGCGGCGCTCTGGTCGCAGGCGTCGATCAACAGGTCGACCTCGGCGGGCAGCAGCTGCGGCCAGTTGTCGGGGCCGGCGAATTCCTCCACGCACAGCACCTCGCAGCCGGGGTGGATGTCGGCGATGCGCAGGCGCAGCGCCTCCGCCTTGGCCATGCCCAGCGTGCTGCCCATGGCCTGGATCTGCCGGTTGATGTTGGACTCGGCCACCTGGTCCAGGTCGATCAGCACCAGGCGGGCCACGCCGCTGCGCGCCAGCGCCTCCACCGCCCAGGCGCCCACGCCACCCAGGCCCACCACGGCGATGCGCGCACGCCGCACCGCCTGGTAGCCGGCGGCGCCATACAGGCGCCGCAGGCCGCCGAAGCGGCGCTCCAGGTCGGCGTCGTCGGCCGCGATGCCAGGCGCCGCAAGCAAAATGCTCAGCCCTTGAGTGTGCCCAGACGTTCCTTGCCCGCAGCGGCAGCCTCGCTGGCAGGGTGGGCCTTGATCAGGTCGTCGAGCGTCTTGCGCGCGCCCCGCGTGTCCTTCATCTCGATCTGGCAGTTGGCCACCGCCAACAGGGCCTCGGGCGTGCGCGGGTGCGCCGGGGCGGCCGTGACCATCGCGCGGAAAACGTTGATGGCCTCCTTGTAGTTCTTCTGCCCGTACAGCGCATTGCCCAGCCAGAAGCGCGCCGAGTCGTTGTAGCCGCTGCCGGGGTAGCGCTGCACGAAGGCGGCCAGCGCGCCGGATGCCTTGTCGAAATCACCGCTGCGCAGCGCAGCCATGGCGGCGTCGTGCGCGCGGCGCTCTTCAGGGTCGGCGTTGAAGTCCTTGCCATCGAGCGTCACCTTCTGCGGCTCGATGGCGCGCAGCCGGTCGTCCAGGGTCTTGGAGACGTCACGCGTCAGCTTCTGCAGCTCGGACAGGTCGCGGGCCAGCTGCTCCTGCGTGCCGCGCAGCCTGGCGTTGTCGGAGCGCTGGGCCTCGATCTGGGCGTTGAGCTCCAGCAGGCTGCGGCGCAGCGCCGTCACCTGCTCCAGCAGGGCCGCCTGGGCCCTGGCCTGGTCGGCCAGCTTGGCCTGGGCGCCCTCGTCGCTGGCCTGGATGCGTGCGCGCAGGTCGAGGATGGCCTTGCGGGCTTCTTCATCGTCGAACAGGCCGGCGCGGGCGGGGTGGGCTGCCAGTGCCAGCAGCGCGGCCAGGGCCAGGGCGGCAAACCGGGCCCGGTGCGACAACTGCAGCGCCACGGTCACCGGTCCTTCAGCTCGGCGCGCCGGTTGCGGGCCCAGGCGGCCTCGTCCTGGCCTTCGACGGCGGGGCGCTCCTTGCCGAAGCTCACCGCCTCCAGCTGGGATTCCTGTGCGCCCAGCAGCGCCAGCGACTTGGCCACCGCCTCGGCGCGCTTCTGGCCCAGCGCCAGGTTGTACTCGCGGCCACCGCGCTCGTCGGTGTGGCCCTCGATCACCAGCCGCTTGCCGCGCTGCGCCGTCAACGCCTTGGCATGGGCGTCGACCAGGCTGCGAAACTCGTCCTTGACGATGAAGCTGTCGAAGTCGAAGAAGACGACGCGCCCCAGCGCCGCCGTGCCGGCCGCCGCGCTGCCCGTACCCGCCGCGCCCGGCAGGTTGACCGTGGCCACCTGCGACTGCGGCGCACCAGCGCCTGAACCGGTGCCACCTGAGGCGGTGGCCGCATTGCCGGTGGCACCGCCCTGGGCGCCGACGGCGGTCGGGGTGCGTGTCTCCACCGGGGTTTCGTCGAGCTTGATCGCCGAGCCGCAGCCCGCCAGCATCAGCGCGGCCAGGGACACCAGACCGCCCATACGCAATCGCAACATCGTCATCTCTCCTAGATCAGCGGTGGACCCAGCCACCGGGACACCGGACACCCGCCGGCGGGAAACACCGCGCCCAGCCATCGAGCCGGATGCAGCCGCGATCATCGCGCATGCGCTGGCGCAGGCGCGCCGACAGGACCATCGGCCCGGTCATCGGCCCGGTCATCGGCCCGGTCATCGACCCGTTCATCGGCTGAAGGGCCCCCAGGCCGGCTCGCGCACATCCAGCCCCGACGACAGCAGCCGGGTGCGGATGCGGCCGTCCAGCGTGGTGGTCATCAGCACGTCGCGGCCCTGGCTGCGGCTGGCGTAGATCAGCAGCCGGCCGTTCGGCGCAAAGCTGGGGCTCTCGTCGTCGTTGGTGTCGGTCACGGCCAGCGGCGGGCTGCTGCCGTCCAGCGGCTGCACCATCACCCGGAAGCCGCTGCCGCGCGTCACGTAGGCCAGGCTCCGGCCGTCGGGGCTGATGGCCGGGCTGATGTTGTAGGCGCCGTTGAAGGTGACGCGCTCTGCGTTGGTGGCCGGCCCGCTGCCGTCGACCGGCATGCGGTAGACCTGCGGGCCGCCGCCGCGGTCGCTGACGAAGTACAGGCTCTGCCCGTCGGGCGCGAAGGCGGCCTCGGTGTCGATCGCGCTGGTCTGCGTCAGCCGGCGCAGGCTGTCGCCCTGCAGGTCGAGCAGGTACAGCTGCGAGAAGCCGTCGCGCGACAGCGTGACGGCCAGCTTGCGGCCGTCGGGCGACCAGGCCGGCGCGCTGTTGCTGCCCTTGAAGCTGGCCACGGTGCGGTACTCGCCGCTGCTGACGTCCTGCAGCATCACCACTGCCTTGCCGGTGTAGAACGACACATAGGCCAGCTTGCGGCCGTCGGGCGACCAGGCCGGCGAGATGATGGGCTGCGGGCTGGCCAATGCCACCTGGCCGCCTTCGCCGTCGGCGTCGGTGATGCGCAGGGTGTAGCGGTTGGCGGCGCGGGTGACATAGGCGATGCGGGTGGCGTTGACGCCGCGTTCGCCGGTCAGCGCCTCCTGCACCAGGTCGGCGATGCGGTGCGCGGCCAGGCGCAGGTCGGCTGCGGCCACCACCAGGCTCTGGCCGCTGCGCTCCTCGGACTTGACCACGTCCCACAGCTTGAAGCGCAGGTCGAAGCGGCCGTCGGCCAGCCGGCTGACCGAGCCGGCCACCAGACTGTCGGCGCCGCGACCGCGCCAATCGCTCCAGAGCGGCTGGCTGCGCTCGTCCAGCGCACCGCTGGACTCGACGATGCGGAACAGGCCGCTGCGCTCCAGGTCGGCACGCACCACCGCCGACAGTGCCACGCCGCTGCGGTCTTCATCGCGGAAGCGGGTCAGCGCCAGCGGCAGCTGGGTGGCGCCGACACCGGCGATCTCGACCCGGAACTGGGCCTGCGCCGCGCCGGGCAGCAGACCGCCCAGGCCGCTGGCGGCCAGGCTGGCAAGAAGGTGGCGGCGGGCGATCGGCATCGTGTGCAGGGGTGGAGTGGGCGGCGCCGGCAGAGGTTCCGCGGCCGCGGCCTTCAGCAGGTCAGGCCAGCGCGCGGCGCAGCGCCAGCGCGCACAGGCCCATGGCGGTGTCGGCTTCAGCGATCACCCGGCCCATGGTGATGAAGCCGTGGATCTGGCGCTCGAAGCAGACGTACTGGGCGCTGCTGCCGGCGGCCGACAGCGCATCTGCAAACTGCCGGCCTTCGTCGCGCAGCGGGTCGAAGCCGGCGGTAAGCACCAGCGCCGGCGGCAGGCCGGCCAGCTGGCCGTGCAGCAGCGGCGAGGCGCGCCAGTCGGTGCGCTCCGCCGGGCTGAGGTAGTGGCCCTGGAAGTAGGCGATGGTGTCGCTGGTCAGCATGTAGCCCTGGCCGTTGCTGGTGTGCGACGGCGCGGTGGCGCGCATGTCGGTGGCCGGGTAGATCAGCAACTGGAACTTCAGCGGCAGCGGCTCGGCAGCGTCACGCCAGGCCAGGCAGACCACCGCCGCCAGGTTGCCGCCGGCGCTGTCGCCGCCTACGGCCATGCGGCTGGCGTCCAGCCCCAGCGCGCCGGCCTGGGCCTGCAGCCAGCGGGTGGCGGCCAGGCAATCGTCGGGTGCGGCGGGAAAGCGGTGCTCGGGGCCCATGCGGTAGTCCACCGCCACCACCACGCAGCCGGCTTCATCGGCCAGCTGGCGGCACAGCACGTCGTGCGTGTCCAGGTCGCCGATCACCCAGCCGCCGCCGTGCAGGTACACCAGCGTGGGCGCCGGGCTGGCCACGCCGGCCGGCCGATAAAGGCGCAGCGGGATGTCGCCCAGCGGCCCGGGGGCGGCCAGGTCGCGCACTTCGGCCATCGGGCGCGGCGCCGGCTGGCTGAAGGCGCGGCGATCGCGGTAGAAGGTGCGCGCCTCGGGCGGCGTCAGCGTGTGCGTGGGCGGCAAGCCGCGTTCGGCGATCAGGTCGATCAAGGCCTGGGCCTGGGGGTCGAGCATCGGGCGTCTCCTGCACGCGGTGGGCGCGTCTGGTGGGTGCCGCGGCAGTGTAGCGGCCGGGGTCGGGACGGCATCCACGGGACGGCATCCAGGGGTTGGCGCTTCGGGGTGGGGCTGCGGCATCATCCCGGCCATGCCTGCCGACCGATCCTGCCCCTGCGGCCTGCCGGCCCGGCTGTCGGCCTGCTGTGGCCGCTGGCACGCCGGGCCGCTGCACTTGCAGGCGCCCGACGCCGCAGCGCTGATGCGATCGCGCTACAGCGCTTATGCGCTGCAGCTGGCCGACTACCTGTTGGCCACCTGGCACCCCGGCACGCGGCCGCTGTCGGTCGACTTCGACCCCGCCCAGCGCTGGCTGGGCCTGCAGGTGCTGCAACACCGGCGCCAGGGCGACGACCATGCCACGGTGGCCTTCATCGCCCGCAGCAAGGTGGGCGGGCGTGCACAACAGCTGGAAGAAACCAGCCGCTTCGTGCGTGAAGGCGGCCGCTGGACTTACATCGACGGCGATCTGCACGCCTGAGCAGGCGCCAGCTCTGGCGCAGCCGCCGACCTGGCTCAACCGCCTTGGCGGCGGCGCAGCAGGCCCAGGGTGCTGCTGATGGCCCAGGCCGACGCGCCGAACAGCCGCATCAACGGGCTCGTGAGCCGGGCCATGGTGGCTGCCCACCGTGCGTGGGAACCGACAGGGACGATCTGCATCATGGCGGCGGACTCCGTGGCTGTGCTGAAAGACGATGCAGGCATCATGACCGCCCGGCATGACAGCGTGATGGCGTTGCATCGCCAGCACCGTGCCAGCGGCCGACACTGGTGCCAGCCCCTGGTCCGCCCGCTGCCTCGCGGCGCCACAACCCAGCCCATGGCCCTGCTCGACGCCACCCACGGCAAGGGCCCGCTGAACCGGGCGGTGGCCGCGCACCTGGGCACCACGCGGCTGTGGCTGCATGCGCAGACGCCGGGCATCACCCACCCGGCCAGTGGTGCGCGGTTGCTGCTGCAGGCGGCACCGGGGCCGCAGTGGCAGTGGCTGCTGCAGGCCGAGCCCCAGCCCGGCGCACAGGCCGGTGTCAGAGCCTGAGAGTTTT